>NZ_JBFUHV010000036.1:0-72352 GCF_056402215.1 Rhodococcus sp. P4_B6
CGGCGAAGGTCGTCAACTACATCGGCCTGGCCGGCCTCGTCGCCAGCTTCTTCTCGATCATGTACGCCTACTCGCGGCAGACGTTCGCGCTGTCCCGCGCCGGTTACCTGCCGACGAACCTGTCGGTCACCAACTCGCGGAAAGCGCCCACGCTCGCACTCATCGTCCCGGGTGTCATCGGGTTCGCACTCTCGCTCACCGGTGAAGGCGCGATGCTGCTGAACATGGCCGTGTTCGGCGCGGCCGTCAGCTACGTGCTGATGATGGTCAGCCACATCGTCCTCCGCAGGCGCGAGCCGGAGATGAAGCGGCCGTACCGCACACCCGGCGGCATCGTCACCACATCGTTCGCGCTGGTCATCGCGGCCGCCGCGGTGATCGCCACGTTCCTCGTCGATCCGGTCGCCGCACTGTGGACGCTGATCGCGTTCGCGGCCTTCATGGCGTACTTCGGCCTGTACAGCCGCCATCACCTCGTTGCCAATTCGCCCGACGAGGAGTTTGCTGTTCTTGCAAAGGCGGAGGAAGAACTCGAATGACCACCTACAGTCACGGAGTCGCAGGAACCGGGTACACGTTCGACGGTCTCGTCGACCTCATGGCCAAGGCGACACCGCTGCGCAGCGGGGACGAACTCGCCGGGTGCGCGGCGTCGTCCGACGCCGAACGCGCCGCCGCGCAGTGGGCGCTGGCCGATGTCCCGCTCGGCACGTTCCTGAACGAACTCGTGGTGCCTTACGAGGACGACGAGGTCACGAGGCTCATCATCGACTCGCACGACCGGGTCGCGTTCGGCGAGATCTCCCACCTCACCGTCGGCGGCCTGCGCGACTGGTTGCTGGACGTCGCGGCGCGGGACGGCGCGGCCGAGACGTTCCGCCGCGTCGCCCCGGGGCTGACACCGGAGATGGTCGCGGCAGTCAGCAAGATCATGCGCAACCAGGACCTCATCGCGGTCGCACGGGCCGTCACCGTCACCGCGGGGTTCCGCACGACGCTCGGCGTACCCGGGCACCTGGGAACCCGGTTGCAGCCCAACCATCCCACCGACGACCCCCGCGGGATCGCGGCCGCCACGCTCGACGGGCTGCTGCTCGGCTGCGGTGACGCCGTCATCGGCATCAACCCGGCCACCGATTCGCCGCACGCCACCGCGGAACTGCTGCACCTGCTCGACGACATCCGTCAGCGCTTCGACATTCCGGCGCAGTCGTGCGTGCTGTCGCATGTGACCACCACGATGGGCCTGATCGAGGACGGCGTACCCGTCGACCTGGTGTTCCAGTCGATCGCCGGAACACAGGGCGCCAATTCCAGTTTCGGCGTCGACATCTCGCTGCTGCGGCAGGCGAACGAGGCAGGCCGGTCGCTGAAACGCGGCACCGTCGGCGACAACGTGATGTATCTGGAAACGGGGCAGGGGTCGGCCCTGAGCGCCGGGGCGCACCTCGGCACGGGTGGCAGGCCCGTCGACCAGCAGACCCTGGAGACCAGGGCGTATGCGGTGGCCCGCGACCTCGAACCGCTGCTGATCAACACGGTGGTCGGGTTCATCGGACCCGAGTACCTGTACGACGGCAAGCAGATCATCAGGGCCGGACTCGAGGACCATTTCTGCGGGAAACTACTGGGCCTGCCGATGGGTGTCGACGTCTGTTACACCAACCACGCCGAGGCCGACCAGGACGACATGGACACGCTGCTCACCCTGCTCGGTGTGGCGGGCGCGGCCTTCGTCATCGCGGTGCCGGGCGCGGACGACGTCATGCTCGGCTATCAGAGTCTGTCATTCCACGACGCGCTGTACGCGCGCCAAGTGCTCGGACTCAGGCCCGCACCGGAATTCGAGGACTGGATGCGCCGTCTCGGCATGGTCGACGACGCCGGTCGTGTGCTGCCGGTCGACGCCGCGGCGTCGCCGCTTCGAGCGCTGACGGGGGCACGATGACCGATCCTGTCGCACAAGACTTCTGGGCGGAACTGCGAGCCACGACGCAGGCGCGTATCGGCCTCGGCCGCACCGGAGACGCGCTGCCGACGCAGCGCGTCCTCGAGTTCCGGTCGGCGCACGCCGCGGCCCGCGACGCCGTCCACCAGCCGCTCGACGCGCAGGCACTGGCCGAACAGGTCGAGGCCGTGGGCCTGGGAAGACCGGTGATCGTCACGAGCAAAGCGTCGGACCGGAGCGAATACCTGCGCCGGCCCGACCTGGGTCGCACGCCGGCAGATCTGTCCGGTGTCCCCGCGGGAACGGCCGAGGTGGGATTCGTCCTCGCCGACGGGTTGTCGCCCCGCGCGCTCACCGATCACGGGGTGTCCCTGCTGTCCGCGCTGGTCGACGAGTTCGGCGGCACGTACTCGCTGGCGCCGCCGGTGATCGCGACCCAGGCCCGGGTGGCGCTCGGCGACCACATCGCGCAGGCCCTGGGTGTGCAGACGCTCGTCCTGCTGATCGGCGAGCGGCCGGGACTGTCGGTGGCCGACAGCGTCGGCGTCTACCTCACGCACCTCCCGCGCCCCGGACGCACCGACGCCGACCGGAACTGCGTGTCCAACATCCACCCACCCGAGGGGCTCGGCTACGAACTCGCCGCCCGCGTCGTGGCGGGCCTGGTGTCCGGCGCCCGGAAACTGGGCCGGTCCGGAGTGGAGCTGAAGGACACTTCCCGCGCGGATGCGCTGGCAGCCCCCTCGGAGATCCTCGAACTGTAGTCGTGTTATCTAAAGGGCGGCAGGTCCGACCGGGCCTGCGGAGAACCGCCCTGGACGGGGTGTGACGAGGAGAGATCTATGGCCTTCGCTGGCAATGTGGACGAATTGGCCCTGCTGCAGGCGGTCCGGTTGAAAGAGCAGGTCAGCGCGGCGGTACTCGCCGAACATCTCGGTGTGAGCGCCGCGTCCGCGCAGGCCGCGTACGACGCGCTGCTGACCCAGGGCAAGGCGCAGGAGGCCTCGGACGGCCGGATCGCGCTCACCGGCGCCGGGCTGTCGGAGCTCGAGGACCAGCTCGACGCCGAGCGGGTGTCCATCGACGAGGATTCCATCGCCGAGGTGTACGAGAGCTTCGTGCCGTTCCACGAGGAGTTCGTCGGACTCATCGACACGGCCGACGCCGATCAGCTGGCGGACCTGGACCGTCGCGCGTCGGTCGTGTTCGACGACCTGTCGGCGTTCGTGCCCCGGTTGTCCCGCTACCAGGACCTGTTCGCCGATGCTCTCGCGAAAGTTGCTGCGGGGGAGACGAAGTGGATCTCGGATCCCGTGATCGACTCCTACGCCACCGTGTGGACCGAGCTGCACAGGGAGCTGATCGGCGCGTCCGGCGCCACCGAGTGACGTGAGCCGCGTCACCACCCCCCCATTCGGGGGTGGTGACGCAGTGAGCCGGATCACTACTTTTCCTCTCATCCGGGATACGCCCACCAGGGTGTTCCCCACGGACCACGGAGGAATCGAGTGACCACAGTCTCCAACTCGGGTGCGGGCGCCCCCCACGCCCCCACGCCGGTGCGACAGGGCGGTACCAGCGTCCGCAAGGTGGCCATTGCCAGTGGCATCGGCACGACCATCGAGTTCTACGACTTCTTCATCTACGGCACCGCCGCAGCACTGGTGTTCCCCACGGTGTTCTTTCCCGCACTCGGCTCCACCGCAGGCACCGTCGCCTCCTTCGCGACCTTCGCCGTGGCCTTCGTCGCCAGGCCGGTGGGTGCGATGCTGTTCGGCCATTACGGTGACCGGATCGGGCGGAAGAAGACCCTGATCTCCACGCTCATCCTGATGGGCGTCTCGACCTTCCTCATCGGCCTGCTGCCCGGCGCCGCGACGATCGGCGTCGCGGCCCCGATTCTGTTGGTGCTGCTGCGTTTCGGGCAGGGATTCGCCGTCGGCGGCGAGTGGGCGGGCGCCACGCTGCTGACGGCGGAGTACGCACCGCCGGGCAAACGCGGCCTCTACGCGATGTTCCCGCAACTCGGGCCCGCGGTGGCCTTCATCCTCTCCAGCGCCACGTTCCTCGTCACCGGCAGCCTGCTGGGCGACACCACCGAGGTCTTCCTCGACTACGGGTGGCGGATTCCGTTCCTGTTCAGTGCCGTCCTGGTCGGCATCGGTCTCTACATGCGCCTGGCGATCGAGGAGACGCCGGTGTTCCGCGCCGCTCAGCAGGCAGACCGTGCGGATGCGGCCCCGCGGACCCTCCCGCTGATGGACGCCTGGCGGTTCCAGACCAAGGAGATCCTCCTCTCGGCCGGCGCGCTGGCCACCCTGTTCGCGTTCTTCTACATGGGGACGGCGTTTCTCACCAGCTACGGCACCAAGACCCTCGGGTTCAGCCGCCCGTTCGTGCTGACGGTCGGGATCGCCTCGGCGGTGGTCTTCGGATTCACCATCGTCGTCTCGGCGCTGTACTCGGACCGGATCGGACGTCGACGGGTCATCATGATCTCCTGCGGCCTGGCCGTCGTGTGGGCGCTCGCGCTGTTCCCGCTGCTGGACACCGGTTCGCCCGTCGCGTTCACGATCGGCGTGATGGTCACGCTCGCCATCTTCGGGATCGCCTACGGTCCCTGCGGCGCCCTGCTTCCGGAAATGTTCCAGACGCGGTACCGCTACACCGGCGCGGGCCTCGGCTACAACCTCGCCGGCGTGCTCGGCGGCGCGGTGCCGCCGCTGATCGCCGCGCCCCTGGCGTCCGCGTACGGCAGTGCCGCGATCGGCGTGTTGCTCGCCGTCCTCGGTGTGGTGAGCCTGCTGTGCACGAAGGCCCTGGTGGAAACGAAAGACGACGCGCTCTGACCCCGCAGGCGAGGGGTGTCCGGACTTCGCACAGTTACCGGCACCCCTCGCCGTGCAGTATGCCCTGGATCACAACAACCAAGAGTAAGTTCGACCGCGGAAGGGCCTTCCGGTCTGCCCGTCCCGTAGGCGCCCGAACGGGTTCCTGGAGAGGAAGAGTGATGACAACCCCGCTTCCCAGCTACACCCACGGCGTGTGGGACGCCCCGATGCTCGGCGACACCATCGGAGACAACTTCGACCGGACCGTGGCGGCCCACGCCGATCGTGACGCCCTGGTCGACCGGCCGTCGGGGCGGCGGTGGACGTACGCCGAACTGAAGCGGGACGTCGACGCCGTGGCGGCGGGGTTGCTGAAGCGGGGCATCGCGAAGGGCGACCGGGTCGGGATCTGGGCGCCGAACTGCCCGGAATGGACGCTGATCCAGTACGCGACCGCGAAGATCGGCGCGATCCTCGTCAACATCAACCCCGCCTACCGGGCGCACGAATTGAAGTACGTGCTCGACCAGGCTGGTGTCCGGCTGCTCGTGTCGGCTCCGCAGTTCAAGTCATCGGACTACGCGGCGATGATCGAGGAGGTCCGGCCCGAGTGCGGCGATCTCGAGGTGGTCGTGCTGCTCGGGAGTGCCGAGTGGAGCAGGCTGGCGTCGGACGGCATGGCCGCGCATGCCGCGGATCCGGCCCGGCTGCGCGCGGCGCAGGCCGCGCTGTCACCCGACGACCCGATCAACATCCAATACACCTCGGGGACAACCGGGTTCCCGAAGGGGGCGACGCTCAGCCACCACAACATCCTCAACAACGGGTACTTCGTCGGCGAGCTGTGCCACTACACCGAGAACGACCGCGTCTGCATCCCGGTGCCGTTCTACCACTGCTTCGGCATGGTCATGGGAAACCTCGCGTGCACGAGTCACGGCGCGACCATGGTGATTCCGGGTCCCTCGTTCGATCCGAAGGCGACGCTGCAGGCCGTCGAGGCGGAGAAGTGCACGTCGCTGTACGGGGTGCCGACGATGTTCATCGCCGAACTCGCCGAGCACGACTTCGAGTCCTTCGACCTGTCCAGTCTGCGGACCGGAATCATGGCCGGATCGCCCTGCCCGGTCGAGGTGATGAAGCACGTCATCGAACTGATGGGGATGGCCGAGGTCTCCATCTGCTACGGGATGACCGAGACGTCGCCGGTGTCGCTGCAGACGCGGTCGGACGACACCATCGACCAGAAGGTCTCCACCGTCGGCCGGGTCGGCCCACATCTCGAGGTCAAGATCGTCGATCCGGCAACAGGATTGACCGTTCCGCGGGGCGAGCCGGGGGAGCTGTGCACTCGCGGGTACTCGGTGATGCTCGGGTACTGGAACAACCCGGAGAAGACTGCGGAAGCGATCGACGCCGGACGGTGGATGCACACCGGCGACATCGGTGTGATGGACTCCGACGGGTACGTCGCGATCACCGGGCGGATCAAGGACATGGTGATCCGCGGCGGCGAGAACGTCTACCCCCGGGAGATCGAGGAGTTCCTGTACACCCATCCCGACATCCTCGACGCGCAGGTGATCGGCGTGCCGGACGCGAAGTACGGCGAGGAACTGATGGTGTGGGTGCGGATGAAGGAAGACACCGAACCTCTGGACGCGGCGAAGGTGCGCGAATTCTGCACCGGCAAGCTGGCCCACTACAAGATCCCGAAGTACGTGCACGTCGTCGACGAGTTTCCGATGACCGTGACGGGCAAGGTGCGCAAGGTCGAGATGCGTGAGCAGTCCCTCGACCTGATCGGGCACACCTGACCCGCACCGGTCACCCGGTCCGCAGCAGCGCCGCGACGGCATCCTGCCCGCGTCGCTCCGCGTGCTGCAGTGCCGTCCGGCCGTCGGCATCCTCGATGGCCGGATCGGCGCCCGCGTCGAGGAGCAGTCGGACGACGTCCTGGTAGCGGGCGGAGCCGTCGCCGTAGACCACGGCCTCGAGCAGTGCCGTCCAGCCCGGATCGTTGACATGGTTCACCGGAACACCCGCGTCGATCAGCATCCGCACGGTCTCGACGTGGCCGTGCTCGGCCGCCGGGATCAGCGCGGTTCCGCCGAACCGGTTAATGCTGGTCACGTCGGCGCCGTGGTCGAGGGTGAGCGCGAGAATCTCGTTCAGCCCCTCCGCGCCCGCGTACAGGAACGCCGAGTCCTCGCGGGCGTTCTTCGCGTTCACGTCGGCTCCGGCGTCGAGCAGTGCTCGCACCGCCGACGCGTCGTCACGGGCGACGGCGTCGAACAGTGCACGCTCGAGTTCGGGAGTCGACACGGGAGCGGCTCTTCAACCCAGGGCGCCGGCGATCGCGTCGAGACCGGCCGCCGCGCAGGCCTGATCCCGCATTCCGTCGGGAGCGCCGCCGACGCCGATACCCGCGATCGACCCGCTCGCCGATTTCACACTCACGCCGCCCGCCAGGAACAACGTGCCGGGAAGGTCGGCGACCGTCGCGCCGTCGCCCTTGGCGCGTTCGCTCAGGTCGCTGGTGTTCGCGCCGAACGCGGCGGCGGTGTACGCCTTCTGCCGGGCCGCCTCCACGGTGTGCTGCGCGGCGTTGTCCCCCCGCAGCATGGCCTGCACGTTGCCGTTGCGGTCGACCACCGACACGGTGACGAAGCCGAGTCCGTCGGCCTGGCACTTCGCGAGCGCCGCCTGCGCGGCGGTCTGCGCCGCCCCGACACCGAGACGGTTCTGGCTGACCAGGCCGTCCGCGCCGTCGACCGGGGCGGGTGCGGCGGCCGTCGCGACCGGAGTGGACGCCGCCGTCGCCTCGTCCGTCGTGGAAGCGCCGCACGCGGCGGTCGCGACGATCGCGGCCAGCGGGACGGTGATCGCCAGAATGCGGGGCAGTCGGTGGAAGGTGCGCATCGGAAGGCCTTTCAAGGGAGTGACGAGCTGACGTGACCAGCCTGGTCCGCAAGCGCCGGTGACCGCATCGGGCCGACGGCGCTCCCGGGCTCATCCGTCCGGCGGGGGTAGATCATCCGAACGGTGGATCCGCGACCTGCCGCACGTCCGTAGGATCCACAGACGTGACAGGACCCGTGGACGGAGTGGACAGGTCGGCCGGCGAGAGTCTGCGCGGCCCGCTCGGTACGGCCATCCATGTCTCCTTCTACGTTCTCCTCGCGACGTCGACGGCGCGGTACCTCACGTACCACGGTGTCAGCGGGCAGTTCGTCGTCGTGGTCGCGTTGATCGCGGCGCTCGCCGCGTTGTACACGTCGACCGTGGTGGTGGCGCGGCGGGGCGGCGCGTGGGAACCGTGGGTGTGGCCGGTGCTGACGACGTGGGCGGTACTCGTCTGGCTCGCGCCGAGTTTCGCGTGGTGCGCGTTTCCCATGTTCTTCCTCTGCACGAGGGCCTACCCGAGCCGTATCGCGTATCCCGTCGTCGGTATTCTCGCCGTCCTCACGTCGCTGGCGTTCTTCACGTTCTCCGGGCGCACCGAGTGGGCGGTGCTGGTGGGACCGCTGTGCACCGGCGCGCTGATCGTCATGGCGTACAGCCAGATCGAGCGGGACGGCCGGGAACGGGTGCGGCTGCTCCGTCAGGTGGCGGAGACACGGTCCCGGCTCGCGGAGACCGAGCGGGAGGCGGGGGTCCTCGCCGAACGCGAACGACTGGCCCGCGAGATCCACGACACCGTGACGCAAGGACTGACGAGCAGTCTCCTCCGGCTCGAGGCCGCCGAGCAGATCTGGGCGCAGGCAGATCCGCGGGCGGAGGCGCGGGCCCGCGAGGACGTCCGTGTGGCGACCGGAACGCTGCGCGAGAACCTGGCGGAAACCCGCAGTCTCGTGCACCATCTCGCAGCGCCCAACCTGGAATCCCAGCCGCTCGACGCGGCACTGCTCGCCGCCGCGCGTACCCACCACCCCCGGGCGGAACTCCGGATCGTGGGCACTCCGATCGCGATTCCTGCGGAGGTGGCGCACGCGCTGCTGCGGATCACCCAGAGCGCCGTCTCCAACATCACCCGGCACGCACGGGCCGACACCGTCGGTGTCACCCTGACGTACCTTCCGGACGCCGTCGCACTCGACATCTACGACGACGGCGCCGGTTTCGACCCCGCACCCAGCGGACCTCCCTCGGACCGCGGCGGATACGGCCTGCGTGCGATGCGCAGCCGCGTCGAGCAACTGGGCGGCACGTTCACCGTCGAGAGCGCACCGGGCGAGGGCACCGTGGTGGCCGCACAGATACCGTGCGCGAGAGGAACCTCGGCATGACGACCGTGACCGTGCTGCTGGTCGATGATCACGCGGTCGTGCGCGCCGGACTGCGGGCGCTGCTCGACTCCCAGCCCGACATCGAGGTGATCGCCGAGGCGGGCACGGGCGAGGAGGCGGTCGACGCCGTGACCACCCGCCGGCCGCGGCTCGTGACGATGGATCTGGCCCTCGGATCCGGCATCGACGGGGTGGAGGCCATCCGCCGGATCCGGCAGGTCGACCGGGACCTGCCGGTGCTGGTGTTCACGACGTACGACACGGACGCCGACGTCGTCCGCGCCATCGACGCCGGTGCCATCGGGTACCTCCTGAAGGATTCGACGCCCCAGGAGATCTTCGCCGCCGTCCGCGGCGCGGCGGCCGGCCAGAGTGTGCTGTCGCCGCCCGTCGCGTCGCGCCTGCTGCAGCAGATGCAGCGCCCCGAGGAGGCTCTCACGCCGCGGGAGGCCGAATTGCTGACCCTGCTGGCCAAGGGGATGACCAACAAGGAACTCGGCAAAGCCCTGTTCATCAGCGAGGCGACGGTCAAGACGCACCTCGCGCACATCTACTCGAAGCTCGGTGTCGACACCCGGGCCGCGGCCGTGTCCGTGGCGCTGCGACGGCAGGGCATCCGCTGAACCGGGGGATTCGCGGTGGCACACCGCGTGAACCTTTTGGCAACGATTTGCCGAAGCCCTGTCGAACAGCTGTCCAGGTGGTTATGTTCGAAATGAGCGGTGACCTTCCGCTCGCACCATGAATTGCGTGTTGAGAGGACAAGGGCCATGGTCGGCAACATCATCGGCACCATCATCTTCGGTGCGGTCATCGGCGTTCTGGCGCGTCTCGTGATTCCGGGAAAGCAGGCGATGGGGTGGGTCATCACCGTCGTCCTCGGCATCATCGGTGCGCTGATCGGGTACTGGGTGTGGGAGGGGCTCCTCGGCAAGGGGAACACCGGAGGGATCGACTGGATCCGGTGGATCATCAGCATTGCCGCAGCGGCCGTGCTGTCGCTCGGATACACCGCGATGACGAGCAAGAACAGGGTGTAACCACCCGACAGTGCCTTGCGGCCCGTGAGTACTTCTCAACCGCCCGCGGTTAAGAAGTACTCACGGGCCGCAGGCATGAGAACGTCATGTCGCGCAGCACTTTCCGGGTGCGCGACGGGGTGGCGGGGTCGGCGCTGTGCGGGGTCGAGTTGATGAGCCCGAACGTGGCGTGCGCCTTGGTGCGGGCATCTGTCTCGTCCAGCGACGAATCCACCTGCAGAAGCACCTTCACCCAGATCTCCACGTAACGCCGCTGCGTCAGCCGGACCTCCCGGCGCGCGTCGGCGGGCAGGCTCTCCAGGTCTCGGTCCTGGATGCGAATGAGGTCGGGTTCCCCGAGTGCGAAGTCGAGATGGAAATCGATCAGACCTTCCAGCGCCGCGTCCGGGGATGTTGCCTCCGCGGCGACGAGCGACCCGCCTTCGAACAGCCGGGTGCTGATTCCGACGAGCAGTTCGACGAGGACGGCGTCCTTGTTGGGGAAGTGCCGGTACACGGCGGGGCCGCTGATTCCCGCCGCGGAGCCGAGGTCCTCGAGGCGGACTCCGAGGAAGCCCCGTTCGGCGATGAGGCGGGCGGCGGCGTCGAGCAGCTGGCGGCGGCGATCCGCCTTCATCTGCTCGCGGCGCGTGATCGGGGCACCGTCGATGGTCGGGGTCGTCGCTTCGGTGCCGTCGACGTCTGCAGTCATCGCCTTGCTCTTTCCGGGGTGCGGTCTGGACAACTCAGTTAATCACAGTTATCTTAGTTTCAGTTATCGAGCATTAACTCACTCGGCACGGGCGTCAAGAAAAGAAGGCGGCAGGATGGCACTGGGCGGAATCACTGCACGGGAGGGCTACCGGGCAGAGCACACGAAATTGGTCGACGAGCTGAAGTCGCGGCTGGCCGTGGCCGCGCTCGGCGGCAGCGAGAAGTCGCGCGAGCGGCACGTGAGCCGAGGCAAGCTGCTGCCCCGCGATCGGGTGGACACGCTGCTCGATCCCGGCAGCCCGTTCCTGGAGATCTCGCCGCTGGCGGCGAACGGCCTGTACGACGACGAGTGCCCCGGTGCGGGCGTCATCGCCGGCATCGGCCGGGTGTCCGGCCGGGAATGCGTGATCGTCGCCAACGACGCGACCGTCAAGGGCGGCACCTACTACCCGATGACGGTGAAGAAGCACCTGCGGGCGCAGGAGATCGCGCTGCAGAACCAGCTTCCCTGCATCTACCTCGTCGACTCCGGCGGCGCGTTCCTCCCGAGGCAGGACGAGGTGTTCCCCGACCGCGAGCACTTCGGGCGCATCTTCTACAACCAGGCCACGATGAGCGCGCAGGGTATCCCGCAGATCGCGGCGGTCCTCGGCTCCTGCACCGCGGGCGGCGCCTACGTGCCAGCGATGAGCGACGAGGCGGTCATCGTCCGCAACCAGGGCACCATCTTCCTGGGCGGCCCGCCGCTGGTGAAGGCGGCGACCGGTGAGGTCGTGACGGCCGAGGAACTCGGCGGCGGCGACCTGCACTCGAAGGTTTCCGGTGTCACCGACCACCTCGCGGAGGACGACCAGGACGCGTTGCGGATCGTGCGGAACATCGTCGCGACCCTCGGCCCGCGCGCCGAGCGTCCGTGGGACGTGATCAGCGCCGTCCCCGCGACGGCGCCGCAGACCGACCTGTACGACGTGGTCCCCACCGACCCGCGCACCCCCTACGACGTCCACCAGGTCATCGACCGCATCGTCGACGGCAGTGAATTCCAGGAGTTCAAGGCCGAGTACGGCAAGACCCTGGTCACCGGTTTCGCGCACATCGAGGGCCACCCGGTCGGCATTATCGCCAACAACGGTGTGCTGTTCGCCGAGTCCGCGATGAAGGGTGCGCATTTCATCGAGCTGTGCGACAAGCGCAAGATTCCGCTGCTGTTCCTGCAGAACATCGCCGGTTTCATGGTCGGTCGCGACTACGAGGCCGGCGGCATCGCCAAGCACGGCGCGAAGATGGTGACCGCGGTGGCGTGTGCGCGGGTGCCGAAACTGACCGTCGTGATCGGCGGCTCCTACGGGGCGGGCAACTACTCGATGTGCGGGCGGGCGTACTCGCCGCGGTTCCTGTGGATGTGGCCGAACGCCCGGATCTCCGTGATGGGCGGGGAGCAGGCGGCGTCGGTGCTCTCGACGGTGCGCAGCGAACAACTCGACAGCGCGGGCAACCCCTGGTCGGCCGAGGACGAGGAGGCGTTCAAGGCGCCGATCCGCGAGCAGTACGAGGCGCAGGGCAACCCGTACTACTCGACCGCCCGGCTGTGGGACGACGGCATCATCGACCCCGCCGATACCAGAACTGTTCTCGGACTGGCGCTCTCGGTGTGTGCGAACGCACCGGTCGAGCCGGTCTCCTACGGCGTTTTCCGGATGTGAGTGGAATGACTGAAATGACTCGGATCGATACCGTCCTGGTGGCCAACCGCGGCGAGATCGCGGTGCGCGTGATCCGCACGCTGCGGGCCATGGGCATCCGTTCCGTCGCCGTCTTCAGCGAGGCGGACCGGGACGCGCGGCACGTCCGCGAGGCCGACACCGCGGTGCTGCTCGGCCCGGCCGCGGCGCGGGAGAGTTACCTCGTCATCGAGAAGGTGATCGAGGCGGCCCGCGCCACCGGCGCGCAGGGGATCCATCCCGGGTACGGGTTCCTGTCGGAGAACTCCAAGTTCGCCGGCGCGTGCGCGGATGCGGGGATCGCGTTCCTCGGCCCGTCCGCTCACGCCATCGAGGTGATGGGCGACAAGATCACCGCCAAGAACGCGGTGGCGAAGTTCGACGTTCCGGTCGTCCCCGGCATCGCCCGGCCCGGCCTGTCCGACGACGAACTGATCGCGGCCGCAGGCGACATCGGATACCCGGTGCTCGTCAAGCCCTCGGCGGGCGGCGGCGGCAAGGGCATGCGCCTGGTGGAGGAGCCGGGCGCGCTGGCCGAGGCGCTGCGCAGCGCGCGGCGTGAGGCGGCGTCGGCGTTCGGCGACGACACGCTCTTCCTCGAGCGATTCGTGCTGCGCCCCCGGCACATCGAGGTGCAGATCCTCGCGGACGGGCACGGCAACGTCGTCCACCTCGGGGAGCGCGAATGCAGTCTGCAGCGCCGGCACCAGAAGGTCATCGAGGAGGCGCCGTCGCCGCTGCTGGACGAGGCGACCCGCGCCCGGATCGGGGAGGCCGCCTGCAACACCGCGCGCAGCGTCGACTACTCCGGTGCGGGAACGGTCGAGTTCATCGTCTCCGCCGACAAGCCTGACGAGTTCTTCTTCATGGAGATGAATACCCGGTTGCAGGTCGAGCACCCGGTCACCGAACTCGTGACGGGCCTGGACCTCGTCGAGTGGCAGGTGCGGGTCGCCGCCGGTGAGCCGCTCGGGTTCACCCAGGACGACGTCACCCTCACCGGTCACGCCATCGAGGCCCGCGTCTACGCCGAGGACCCGAGCCGCGGCTTCCTGCCCACCGGTGGACTCGTCGCCGACGTGGTCGAACCCGCCGGCCCCGGTGTCCGCGTCGATTCCGGGTTGCAGCCGGGCACGGTGGTGGGCAGCGATTACGACCCGATGCTGGCGAAGGTCATCGCCCATGCCGACGACCGCGCCGGCGCGCTGCGGAAACTGGACCGCGCCCTGGCCGGCACGGGTGTGCTGGGCGTGGTCACCAACATCGAGTTCGCGCGCTTCCTGCTCGCCGACCCGGACGTGGTGGCGGGCGATCTCGACACCGGTCTGCTCGATCGGCGGCTCGAGGACTTCGTCGCCGCGGAGGCCACCGACGGCGCCCTGATCGCCGCCGCGGCGTTCCGGTGGTTGCAGCGCTGGCCCGTGGGGGCGCAGGCCGACCCGTGGGATGTTCCGAGCGGCTGGCGGGTCGGGGCGCCCGCACCCACCAGCATCCGGTTGTCCTCGCCCACCCGCACCGACCACGTGCGGATCACGGGCAGTCCGTCCGAGGCCACCGCGCAGGTCGAGGACGGCGACACCCTGTCGCTGACCGCGGCGCTCGACGGGTCCACGCTCTCGGTGGTGATCGACGGCAGGCGCGAGACCTACCGGGTCGCCCAGACCGACGGGCACATCTGGCTCGCCGGGTCGGACGGCACGACGATGCTGCGTGAGGTCCGCGAACTCAGTGTCCGCACCGGCGACGTCCACGCCGGCGAGGCGGAGATCACCAGCCCCATGCCCGGATCCGTCATTGCCGTCGGCGCCGAGGCCGGCGCCCACGTCACCGCCGGCCAGAGCCTCGTCGTGGTCGAGGCGATGAAGATGGAACATTCGCTCACCGCGCCCGTCGACGGCGTCGTCGACATCCTCGTCGTGCCCGGTGACCAGGTGATGGTCGACCAACTGCTCGCCCGAGTCACCCCGCACACCGACACCACCGACACGAAAGAAGACGCGTCATGACCGAATTCCTTGCCACCGGCCAGCTTCCGGACGAGTACCAGCAGTTGGCGAAGACCGTCGCCGACTTCGCCAAGAACGTGGTGGCACCGGTCGCGGCGGAACACGACGCCAACCACACCTTCCCGTACGAGGTGGTGTCGGGGATGGCCGACATGGGCCTGTTCGGCCTGCCCTTCCCCGAGGAGTACGGCGGAATGGGCGGCGACTACTTCGCCCTGTGCCTGGCGCTCGAAGAACTCGGCAAGGTCGACCAGAGTGTCGCGATCACCCTGGAAGCCGGCGTGTCGCTGGGTGCGATGCCGATCTACCGGTTCGGCAACGAGGAGCAGAAGCAGGAGTGGCTGCCGCAGCTGACGAGCGGCAAGAGCCTGGCCGCGTTCGGGCTCACCGAGCCGGGTGCCGGAAGCGACGCGGGCGGCACGAAGACCACCGCGAAGTTCGACAGCGGTGAATGGATCATCAACGGCAACAAGCAGTTCATCACCAACTCCGGAACCGACATCACCAAGCTCGTCACCGTCACCGCGGTGACCGGGACGAAGGACGGCAAGAAGGAGATCTCCACCATCCTCGTGCCGACGTCGACACCCGGCTTCACCGCCGAACCGGCGTACAACAAGGTCGGCTGGAACGCCTCCGACACCCACCCGCTCACGTTCGCGGACGTGCGCGTCCCGGAGGAGAACCTCCTCGGCGAGCGCGGTCGCGGGTACGCGAACTTCCTGCGGATCCTCGACGAGGGGCGCATCGCCATCGCCGCGCTCAGCGTCGGCGCCGCCCAGGGATGCGTCGACGAGTCGGTCAAGTACGCCAAGGAACGGGAGGCGTTCGGGCGGCCGATCGGGCACAACCAGGCCATCGCCTTCAAGATCGCCCGCATGGAGGCGCGCGCCCACACCGCGCGCACGGCGTACTACGACGCCGCCGCCCGGATGCTGTCCGGCAAGCCGTTCAAGAAGCAGGCCGCCATCGCCAAGCTCGTCGCCTCCGAGGCGGCGATGGACAACGCCCGCGACGCCACCCAGATCCACGGCGGCTACGGGTTCATGAACGAGTACACCGTGGCGCGGCACTACCGGGACAGCAAGATCCTGGAGATCGGCGAGGGCACCACCGAGGTGCAGTTGATGCTGATCGCGCGGGAGGCGGGACTGTGACCTCCGCGGAGAGCACCACGGATACCGAACCGAGGCGAATCGTCCAGCGTGGCCTGTGGTTCGAGGAGTTCGAGCTGGGCGCGGTGTACGAGCACCGCCCCGGCCGGACCGTCACCGAGGCCGACAACGTCCTGTTCACGACCCAGACGATGAACACCCAGGCCCTGCACCTGGATGCGGCGTACAGCGAGGGCACCCAGTTCGGCGAGCGCCTCGTCAACTCGATGTTCACCCTCTCGACGCTGGTCGGACTGTCGGTGGCGCAGCTGACGCAGGGGACCATCGTCGCGAACCTGGGGTTCTCGGAGATCAGTTTCCCGAAGCCGCTGTTCCACGGGGACACGCTGTACGCGGAGACGAAGATCGCGGACAAACGCGAATCGAAGAGCCGTCCCGGCGAGGGCATCGTCACGCTCGAGCACACCGGCCGCAACCAGAACGGCGACGTGGTGGCGATCGCGGTCCGCAAGACCCTCGTCCAGAAGAAGCCGTCGTGAGCTGGGAACTGCCCGGTCCCGCCTGGTTGTTCTGCCCGGCGGACCGGCCCGAACGGTACGCGAAGGCGGCCGCGGCGGCCGACGTCGTGATCCTCGACCTCGAGGACGGGGTGGCGGCCGGCGACAAGGAGGCGGCCCGGGTCGCCCTCATCGACACCCCGCTCGATCCGGATCGCACCGTCGTGCGGGTCAACCCGGTCGGCACCGAAGACCACGAACGCGACCTGCTGGCGCTCGACGGCACCCGCTACACCCGGCTCATGCTGGCCAAGTGCGAGTCGGCCGACCAGGTGCTGTCGCTGGCTCCGCGCGAGGTGATCGCCCTGGTCGAGTCGCCGCTCGGTGCGCTCGCGGTCACCGAGATCGCGTTGGCGGCCAGCACCATCGGTGTGATGTGGGGGGCCGAAGACCTCGTCGCCGCGATGGGCGGCAACTCCAGCCGCCGCGACGACGGCAGCTACCGCGACGTCGCCACCCAGGTGCGGTCGTCGACGCTGCTGGCGGCCAAGGGTTATCACCGGCTCGCGCTGGACTCCGTCTATCTCGACATCAAGGACCTGGGTGGGTTGCGCGCCGAGGCACTCGATGCCGTCGCCGTCGGATTCGACGTCAAGGTCGCCATCCACCCGAGTCAGGTCGCGGTGATCCGCGAGGCGTATGCGCCGTCCGAAGAGGACGTCGACTGGGCGACGCGGGTTCTCGCCGCCGTCGCCGATCAGCGCGGGGTGTTCGCGTTCGAGGGAAAGATGGTGGACGCGCCGGTCCTGCGTCACGCCGAGGCGATCCTGCGCCGCTCACAGGTCGGTTCGGCGCGGGACACGCCGGCCTGAGGTCGGCGGTAGGCGGCGAAAGAGCGCGGAACGGCCGCGCTCTCGGGGAAGATGGTGCCCATGGCTGCCGATCCGCAATGGGTTCCCACCGAAGCCGACGTGCGCGACGCGGTGATCACCGATTTCGCCGCGTTCGTCGCGCGGCGCCACAGTGTCACGGTCGACGACTACCGGTCGCTGTGGCGCTGGTCGGTGGCGGCGCCGGGGGAGTTCTGGCAGGGCGTGTGGGACTACTTCGAGTTCCGGTCCGCCACCGACCCCGGGCCCGCCCTCGCCGACGCCGCGATGCCGGGCGCCGTCTGGTTTCCGGGGGCCACGCTCAACTATGTCGACCACGTCTTCCGGAATGCCCGCCCCGGCTGTCCGGCGATCCTATACGCGGGTGAGGGCTGCGCCGACGTCTCGATCGGGTGGGACGAGTTGCGGTCCGCGGTGGCGGGACTCGCCGCGACGCTTCGCGAGCACGGGGTCGGGGTCGGGGATCGCGTGGTCGGCTACCTTCCGAACATCCCCGAGGCTGTGGTCGCATTCCTCGCCACGGCGTCGCTCGGCGCCGTGTGGGCGGCGTGCGGGCAGGACTACTCCGCGCCGGCCGCGCTCGATCGGCTGGGTCAACTGGAGCCGGCAGCGCTGATCACCGCGGACGGGTACCGGTTCGGGGGCAAGGAGCACGACCGTCTGGGGGCGGTGGCCGAGCTGCGCGCCGGGTTGTCGCCGGCCCTCACCGTGGTGGTGCCCCACCTCGATGCGGACGCCGCCGTCGACGGCGGCGTCACCTGGGCGGAGGCCACCGCCGGGGGCCGCGCACTCGAGCCCGTTCCCGTCCCGTTCGACCACCCGTTGTGGGTGGTGTTCTCCTCGGGGACCACCGGCCTGCCGAAGGGCATCGTGCACGGTCACGGAGGTGTTCTCCTCGAACACGTGAAGTCGCTGGCGCTCCAGCTCGACATCGGCCGCGAGGACAAATTTTTCTGGTACACCAGTCCCAGTTGGATGATGTGGAACTTCCAGACGGCGGGCCTGCTGGTGGGAGCCACGATCGTCTGTTACGACGGAAGCCCGTCGCATCCGACTCCGGATGCGTTGTGGGCCTTGGTGTCACGACTGGGTGTCACGGTGGCCGGCACCAGTCCCGGCTACGTTCTCGCGTGCGACAAGGCGGGGGTGATCCCCGTCCGCGACCACGATCTGAGCGCGCTGCGCACGGTGGGAGTCACCGGATCGACGCTGCCTGCGGCGTCGTCGCTGTGGCTGTCGGAGAACGTCGGTCGCCGCGTTCCCGTCGTGTCGATCACCGGTGGGACCGACGTGGTGTCGGCGTTCATCGGGGGAGCGCGCACCGTCCCGGTCTGGCCTGGCGAGCTGTCCGCCCCCTGCCTCGGGGTCGCCGTCGAGGCGTTCGACGAGTCGGGCCGGCCGGTGCGAGACGAGGTGGGCGAACTCGTCGTCACCGCGCCGATGCCGTCCATGCCGGTGTCGTTCTGGAACGATCCGGACGGAAAGCGTTACCGCGAAGCTTATTTCGAAGTGTTCCCCGGAGTGTGGCGGCACGGTGACTGGATCACGATCACCGATCGCGGGACCGTCCTCATGCACGGAAGGTCCGATTCCACGTTGAACCGCAATGGAATCCGGATGGGTAGCGCCGACATCTACCAGGTGGTGGAGAAGCTCCCGGAGGTTGCCGAGGCGCTCGTCGTCGGGGTCGACCAGGCGGACGGCGGATACTGGATGCCGCTGTTCGTGGTCCTCTCGGAGGGTGCGGAACTCGACGACGCGCTGAAGCAGCGGATCCGCGGAGCTATCCGGGAGCAGGCATCGCCGCGGCACGTGCCCGACGACATCATCGAGGCGCCGGGCATCCCGCACACCCGCACCGGCAAGAAACTCGAGGTGCCGCTCAAGCGAATCTTCCAGGGTGCGGACGCGGGGCGGACGGTGGACCGCAGTGCCGTCGACGACCCCGGCCTGCTCGACTGGTTCGCGCGGCACGGACGCTGAGCAGCGACTCCGCCGATCTCAGTGTCGTTGGGCGCCAACGATTAGGTTAGGTTTACCTTTGTTACTGGCTGCGAGAGATCGACCTGCCGACGGCCGGGTATCCGCGAATGTGAGATATCTCCCGCCCGCCTCCGATTGGTCGCGCCGCAGCAAATGCGACTAATCGGACACCCGGGGTGCAGCGTTTCGGGAGCGCGTTCCAGATGCTGGGATGCGGCCGCGATCTCGCTGGTTCGCCCGTCCTCGCCGCGGTAGTGCCTGCGCTTCTCCGTGGCAGGTCAGCGGGCGATCTGCCCCGACCTGGATGCGCACAGCGCAGTGGTCGGGCGTCCAGTAGTCCGCTCGATATGGACGGGCGACGGACCTGGTCGGTTATTCCCCGCGCGCAACCTCGGGTGCTCGTCGTTTTGAGACCTGCTCGGGGCTTTGGTAGACACGGTGGTTGGCAAAAACTGCGGTCACGGGGGGCAGTGGGTGTTCAACGCCGCGGTCGATCACCTGATCGGCTGCACCGTGCATGGAGGACAGTCGGGAGGCGGAACATGAAACTGGATATGACAGTTGTACACCTAGCGAAATTCCGACTCTCGGTACGGTATCCGCGTTCCGGTTGGACACGGCGCCCGGAATGTGGTTCTGCCTGTTGAATATGAGCGCGTCGAAGATCGAATTCAGGCCTGGTTCTGGAAGTATCGAGGGTTGGGTACGTCACAGCAGCGCCGGTAACGGTACTGGATCTGACACCGATGTAATTCCCGGCGTTGCCGCGGAACCGTACGAACCGAAAATGTCACCACCGAGCGAGAGGAGGCCGAAGCGATGATCGCGACGATGTTTCGTTCCTTCACCAGGGCCGTAGACTCGGCTCTCGACTCGGAGGATGACGAGCACCGATTGGGTGGCCGCTTGTTGGATCGATGAGAGAACGGAGCCACGTATGAACCCGCTCACCGCAAGTAGGTCGGGATGTAAGGGCCTTGGAGTGTTCGGCGTCGCAGGCAATCGGGTTTCGGACGATCGTCTGACATCGACTCCGAGTGTGGTGGAACTCTTCGATCAGCGCAGGTCCTCCCGCGCTCGGCACGTCCCTGTTCCGCGAGATGCTTCGAACCGGCAAGGCCCGTTCATGTGATGGCGTTCATCGGAAGACCGGCCCACGGCGCAGTCCGTGGGACCGAGAGCTACGAATCACCAAAGACACAGGCGGCAGTCGCCACGCGTTCGAGAACGGAGTAACCCTTGGGGTCGGGACATGCAGCGGGTAGTAGCGGTGCTCCGGAAGGAGCGTTTCCGCTGTCGGCCGCGCAGCGTGGCATCTGGTTCGCGCAACACGCGATGGGCGACGTTCCCCTCACTATCGCCCAGTACATCGAGCTTCGCGGCGACATCGACCTCGACCTCCTGACCGAGGCCAGCAAGCGCACCGGCCGGGAGTTCGGCTCCGGCTTCCTCCGCCTCGTCGAGATCGACGGCGTTCCGTACCAGTACGTCGACAAGGCGCTCGACGACGCCATCACTTATGTCGACCTGCGGGGCGAGGACGATTCCGTCGACGCCGCCGAGAAGTGGATGCGGGCCAACTACAGCGCCCCCGTCGACCTTCTCGAGGACCGCCTCGTCGTGGTCTACCTGCTCCACGTCGGCGAGAACCACTACTTCTGGTTCTGCCGCATTCACCACATCGCGCTCGACGGCTTCGGCGCGATGGCGCTGATCGCGCGCATCGCCGAGATCTACACCGCACTGGTCGAGGGCGCCGAGCCGCCGGCCTGCCGCGCCGAGGACCTGGTCCGGATCGTCGAGGACGAGCAGCGGTACCGCAATTCCGACCGCTTCGCGAAGGATCGCGAATACTGGGCCGAACGCACCGCGCACCTGCCCGAGGCCCCGAGCCTGGCCGGTCGTGCCGCGATGGTCGGCAAGTTCGCGCGACTCTCCTCCGAAGCACTGCCCGAGTCCACCGCCACCCTTCTCGACGAGGCGCTGGGCGGCAGTAACGCCAGTTCCGCGCCCATCGTGGTGGCCGCGTTCGCCGCGTACCTGGCCCACATGACCGACCGGACGGACGTCGTCCTCAGCCTGCCGGTGTCGGCCCGCACCACCGCCACGTTGCGCCGCTCCGGTGGAATGGTGTCCAACATCGTTCCGCTCCGCCTCCAGATCACCCCGGAGATGACCGTCCCCGAGCTGGTCAAGAGCGTGCAGATCGAACTCACCGGGGCCCTGCGCCGCCAGCGCTACCGGCACGAGGACATCCGCCGCGACGCCGGCGCGCCCCAGGGGCAGCGCGGCTTCTTCGGACCCTCGATCAACATCATGATGTTCCACAGCGAGATCAAGCTGGGAACGGTCACCGGGCACCAGAACGTCCTCACCACCGGACCGGTCGAGGACCTCTCGCTCAACATCTACCAGGGTGTGGCAGGCAGCAAGATCCACATCGACTTCGAGGCCAACCCCAACCTGTACTCGGCGGACGAGCTGGACCGTCACCACAGCCGATTCTTCGACTTCTTCGAGCGCTTCCTCGGCGCCGGCGACGACGCCTCGGTGTCCGACCTGGCCACGATGAGCGGTGAGGAGTACGAGCAGGTCGTGACGCGGTGGAACGGCGACGTCGTGGCCCCGCCTGCGGGCACCGTCGTCGACCTGTTCGACGCCCAGGTCGCGCGCACGCCCGACGCGACGGCGCTCGTCTTCGAGGGCGAGGAGCTCACCTACGCCGAGTTCGACGCGCGGGTGAACCGCCTCGCCCGGACGCTGATCGGCCGTGGCGTGGGTCCGGAGACCAAGGTCGCCCTCGCGATCCGCCGCTCACTCGACTCCATGGTCGCGATGTACGCCGTCGTCAAGGCAGGCGCCGCATACGTGCCCCTCGACCCCGACCACCCCGCCGAGCGCACCGCATACGTGCTCGACAGCGCCCGCCCGCTGTGCATTCTCACAGTCGCGCGGGACGGTCTCGTCTTCCCCGCCGATCACGACGTCGTGGAGATCGACGCCGTGGATCCGAGCGGCGTTCCGGCGGGCCCGATCCGCGACGAGGAGCGGACTGCGGGCCTGCGGGCCGCCAACCCGGCGTACGTCATCTACACGTCCGGGTCCACCGGGCGACCGAAGGGTGTGGCGGTGAGCCACGCTGCCGTCCTGAACCAGGTCACGTGGATCGCGTCGCGCTACGGCCTCGACGCGCACGACGTCGTGCTGCAGAAGACGCCGACGACGTTCGACGTGTCGGTCTGGGAACTGTTCGCTGCACTCGCCTCCGGGTCGCGCGTGGTGATCGCCGCGCCCGAGGGGCATCGCGACCCCACCTACCTCGCCGACGTGATCGCGCGCGAGAACGTCACGGCGACGTCGTTCGTCCCGTCGATGCTGTCGGTGTTCGTCTCCGAGGCCGACCGCGAACAACTCGTCAGCCTGCGCGTCGTTCTCGTTGCGGGAGAAGCGTTTCCGCCTGCCGTCGCAGCGGCGTTCCGGGCGAAGTCCGGCGCCGAGTTGCACAACCTGTACGGCCCCACCGAGTTCACCGTGCACGCCACCGCGAGCGAGGTGGATCGGGAGTCGGTCCACACGATCCCCATCGGCACCCCGGTGTGGAACACCGAGGCGTACGTGCTCGACGGTCACCTCCGGCCCGCACCCATCGGATCCGCGGGAGAGCTCTATCTCGCGGGCGCCCAGGTGGCCCGCGGCTACGAGGGCAGGCCGGATCTCACCGCAGAACGCTTCGTGGCCAATCCTTTCGACGCCGCGGGTACCCGCCTGTACCGCACCGGCGACCTCGTCAAGTGGCGCGTCGACGGCAGCATCGAGTACCTCGGCCGCACCGACTTCCAGGTGAAGGTGCGCGGACTGCGGATCGAGCTGGGCGAGATCGAGTCCGCGATGTCCTCGTATCCTCATGTGGCGCAGTCGGTTGTGGTCGTGCACGACAGTTCCCTCGGGCAGCGGCTCGTCGGTTACGTCGTTCCCGAGGCCGGTTCCGCGGTGGACGTCGACGATCTGACGGTCCACGTCGGCCGCGCGGTGCCCTCGTACATGGTTCCCGACGCCGTCATGGTGCTCGCCGAGATGCCGGTCGGCGCGAGCGGCAAGCTCGACCGGAAGGCGCTGCCCGAACCCACGTTCGCGGCGGAGTCCAGCGAGTACGTGGCTCCCCGCAGCACCATGGAGGAGTCGATCGCCGGCCTGTTCGCCGAGGTCCTCGGTCTGCCGCGCGTCAGTGTCGGCGACTCGTTCTTCGCGCTCGGCGGCGACAGCATCGTCTCGATCCAGCTGGTGTCCCGCGCGAAGGAAGCCGGCGTCCTGTTCACAGCCCGGGACGTCTTCGAGCGCAAGACCGTTGCCTCGCTCGCCGAGGTCGCGAAGTCCGCATCCGAGTCGGCGACGGTGCACGTCCTCGAGGAGTTGCCGGGCGCCGGTATCGGCACCATGCCGCTGACCCCGGTCGTGCACTGGATGACGGAGCTGGGTGGCGACTTCCACCGGTACTCCCAGTCCATTCTCCTCGCGCTGCCGCCGAAGGTGGAGCGCGAGCGCCTGGTGCGCACGCTGGCGGCCGTCGTCGATCGCCACGACGCCCTGCGTTCGTCGTTGCGGCGCAACGACTCTCCGTCCGGGTGGTCGCTGGAGGTCGCTCCGATCGGCTCGGTCGACGTCGACCGCCTCGTCGATCGCGTCGAATTCACCGACGGTCCCGGCACCGGCACGTTCGAGTCGTTGGCAGCGCACGCCCTCGAGCGCACCGTGGACAGGCTGGACCCGGCGACCGGCGGTGTGGTGCGTTTCGTCTGGTTCGCGCCCGCCGAGGACTCCGCCGAACCCGCACCTCGGGACGCCGCGGACGGCGACACCGCGGAGGCGGAGAGCGCCCCGCGGACGGGACGCCTGCTCGTGGTGATCCACCACCTCGCGGTGGACGGCGTGTCCTGGCGAGTGCTGGTGCCCGACTTCGCGTCCGCCTGGGGGCAGATCGCCGCCGGGGCCGACCCGCTGCTCCCGGCCGTCGGGACCTCGGTCCGCCGCTGGGCGCACGGCCTCGCCGACAACGCGCGCAGTGCCCGGCGCGTGGGCGAACTGGACTACTGGCGCACCACGCTGGACGGTGCGGACCCGCTGATCGGTTCGCGCGCCCTCGACGGCCGCGACACGGTCTCGACCACCGGGCGGGTCCGCCTGGAGGTCCCGGCGAACGTCACCGACGGTCTGCTGACCGACGTGCCGCGCGCCTTCCACGGTGGCGTGAACGACGGTCTTCTCACCGCCCTCGCGCTTGCCGTCGCGGCGTGGCGCGCGGAACGCGGGATCACCGAGTCCTCCACGCTCGTGCACCTCGAAGGCCACGGCCGCGAGGAGACGGTGCTCCCCGGCGCCGACCTGTCCCGCACGGTGGGCTGGTTCACCAGCATGTTCCCGGTCCGGTTGTCGGCGCCCGGCGTCGACGTCCGTGACGCCCTCGCCGGCGGTGCGGCCGCAGGTCAGGCCGTCAAATCGGTGAAGGAACAACTCGCGCGCGTACCCGAGCACGGCATCGGTTACGGAATGCTGCGGTTCCTCAACGCCGAGACCCGCGCGGTTCTCGCGGCGCTGCCGAGCCCCCAGATCAGCTTCAACTATCTGGGCCGCGTGTCGGTCGGCGAGATTCCCGCCGCGTTCCGGGCTGCAGGCTGGGTCCCCGACACCGACACGATGGAGCTGACCGGCACCCGCAACAGCGAGATGCCGGTGCACTTCGCCCTCGACATCAACGCGATGATCGTGGACGTCGAAGGCGAACAACGACTTTCGGCCACCGTCGACTTTCCGCAGGGTGTCCTCACGGACGCCGAGGTGGGGGAGCTCACCGGCCTGTGGACGCGCGCGCTCGAAGGGCTCGTCGAGCACACGAAGCGGCCGGGAGCCGGCGGCCGGACGCCGTCGGACCTCGACCTCGTTCCGCTGAGCCAGCGCCGGATCGACACCCTCGAGAGCGACTACCCCGCGCTCGCCGACGTCTGGTCGCTGGCCCCGCTGCAGGTGGGCCTGCTGTTCCACGCGTCGCTGGCCGGTGCCACCACCGACGTGTACACCACTCAGCTGGTCATGGACCTGGGCGGATCCGTCGACACCGGCCGACTCCGCCGCGCCGCGGAATCGCTCGTCGCCCGGCACCCCAACCTGCGCACCGCTTTCGTCGCGGGCGACGACGGCACCGGCATGCAGGTGGTCGTCGACCGGGTGGACGTGCCGTGGACGCACGTCGACCTGTCGGCCTCGTCCGAGCACGACCGGGACGCCGAACTCGATGCGCTGATGCTCGCGAACCGGACGGACCGGTTCGACATGACGGCCCCGCCTCTGGTGCGATTCCTGCTGGTCGAGACGGGTGCGGACCGCTACCGGTTCGCCGTCACCAACCACCACATCCTGCTGGACGGCTGGTCGCTGCCGATCCTCATCCAGGATCTGCTGACCCTGTACGCGGTGGACGGCGACGCGCTGGCGCTGCCGCAGCCGCGTCCGTACCGCAGCTACCTCGAGTGGCTGGCGGCACAGGATCCGCAGGTGTCGGTGGACGCGTGGGCGAAGGCCCTCGGCGGTGTCGAGGAGCCCACCCTTCTCGCGCCTGCACATACGGAGACGGCTCCGGCGCTCACCCCCGGTGAGCTCGTCATGGATCTGCCGGACGACCTGCTCGCCGACATGACCGCGCGTGCGCGCGAACTCGGCGTCACCATGAACACGCTGGTCCAGGCCGCGTGGGGAATCGTGCTGGGCAGGCTGACCGGGCGGGACGACGTGGTGTTCGGCACCACCGTCTCGGGCCGTCCGCCGCAGGTGCCCGGCATCGAGTCGATGCTCGGGCTCTTCATCAACACCCTGCCGGTCCGGGTCCGCGTGCAGGCAGGCGACGCCGTGCGCACCCTGCTCGACCGCATCCAGCACGAGCAGACCGAGTTGCTCGAGCACCATCACGTCGGGCTCACCGACATCCAGCAGGGGCTCGGACTCGGAGCGCTGTTCGACACCCTGATGGTCTACGAGTCCTACCCGCTCGACCGTGAAGCCCTCACGAAGAACAGCGACATCGAGGGACTCCGCGTTCTCGACGTGACGTCCAACGACGCCACGCACTACCCGCTGGCGATCGTCGCGATGACCGACCCGCGGCTGCACCTGACCGCCAAGTTCCTTCCCGAGCTGTTCGAGGCCGCCGAGGTCGAGGAGATCATGGCGCGGGTCGTCCGCGTGCTCGGGGCGTTGTCCGGGGACGTAGACACGCGCATCGCGGACATCGACATCCTCGCTCCCGACGAGCGCGCGTCGCTGCTCGCGGCGCACGGCACCGACGCCGCCGCACCGCTGTCGCTGCCGGAGATCCTCGCTGCGGCCGCGGCGGAGAACGGCGAGCGCATCGCGCTCGTCGCGGACGGCGAGTCGATGACCTACGCGGAACTGGACGCGCGCTCGAGCCGTCTCGCGCGCGTGCTCATCGACCGCGGAGTCGGACCGGAAACGTCTGTGGCGCTCGGGATGACGCGCTCGCAGCACTCGGTGATCGGAACGTGGGCCGTGGCCAAGGCCGGCGGCACGTTCGTGCCCGTCGACCCCCGCTACCCGTCCGAGCGCATCGCGCACATGGTCGCCGACTCCGGCGCGATCCTCGGCCTCACCGTGTCCGCTCAGCGGGACGACCTTCCGTCGGGTGTCGACTGGCTCGCGCTGGACTCGTCCGAGTGCGAGTCGCTGTGCGCCCCGAAGTCGCCGGAGCCGGTGACGGATTCCGAGCGGACCGTGCCGGTCCGGCTCGAGGACGCGGCCTACATGATCTACACGTCCGGCACCACAGGTCTGCCCAAGGGCGTCGTCGTCACCCACACGGGTCTGGCCAACTTCTCCGCCGAACAGCGCACCCATTACGGGGTGAGCCCCTCGGCGCGGACCCTGCACTTCGCGTCCCCGAGTTTCGACGCGTCCGTCCTCGAACTGCTGCTCGCGTTCGGTTGCGGCGCGACGATGGTCGTGGCCCCCGCCGACCTGTACGGCGGCGAGGAACTGCGACACTTCCTCGCGGACAACGACGTCACCCACGCCTTCGTCACGCCCGCCGCGCTCGCGTCGGTGGAGCCGGCCGGACTCGATCGGCTCGAGGTCGTCGTCGTCGGCGGCGAGGCGTGCCCGCCGGAACTGGTGGAACGCTGGGCGCCGGGCCGCCGGATGTACAACGGCTACGGTCCCACCGAGGCCACGGTCATGAGCAACGTCAGCAACATGCTGGTGCCCGGGAACCGGATCGAGATCGGCGGTCCCGTCTGTGCCGTCACCGTCTACGTCCTCGACGCACTCCTGCGCCCGGTACCCGTCGGCGTGGCAGGGGAGCTGTACATCGCGGGCCCCGGTCTCGCCCGCGGATACCACGACCGTCTCGGCCTCACCTCCGAACGATTCGTCGCCAACCCGTTCGGTGAGAACGGCAGCCGGATGTACCGCACGGGCGACATCGTCCGGTTCGTCGCCGACCCCGGGCACCGCGCCGGTTACGGGGTGGAGTACGTGGGCCGCAGCGACTTCCAGGTGAAGGTCCGCGGCTTCCGCATCGAACTCGGCGAGATCGACGCGGCGCTGGTGGCGCACCCGAACCTCGAATTCGCGGCCACCCTCGGCACGTCGCTGCCGTCGGGATCGACGGCCCTCGTGTCGTACGTGCTGCCGACCGCGGGTGCCACGGTCGACGTCGCCGAGGTGACGCACTTCGTCGGCGACACACTGCCGGCGCACATGGTGCCGAGCGCGATCGTCGTCCTCGACGAAATCCCGCTCACCACGGCAGGCAAACTCGACCGGAAGGCTCTGCCCGAGCCCGATTTCGACGCCCTGCAGGGCGAGATGGTCGAACCGCGCACACCCACCGAGGAACTGGTCGCCGGTGTCCTCGCGGACGTGCTCGGGCTTCCGAAGA
Organism: Rhodococcus sp. P4_B6; assembly: GCF_056402215.1. Lineage (NCBI taxonomy): Bacteria > Bacillati > Actinomycetota > Actinomycetes > Mycobacteriales > Nocardiaceae > Rhodococcus > Rhodococcus sp. P4_B6. The sequence continues at coordinate 27,955 of NZ_JBFUHV010000036.1, forward strand.
TCAGCGTCGCCGAGTCGTTCTTCGACCTCGGCGGCAACTCGCTCGTCGCGACGAAGGCAGTTGCGCGGCTCAACGCCGCCGCAGGCACCCGACTGGGCGTGCGCGAGTTGTTCGAGGCGCCGACCGTGGAGCGGCTCGCCGCCAAGGTCGCCGAGCAGGCAGGCACCGGCTCGGACCGCCCGGCGCTCGTCGCGCGGCCGCGCCCCGAGCGCGTTCCGCTGTCGATGGCGCAGCAGAGCATGTGGCTGATGAACCGGTTCGACACGGCGTCCTCGGCGTACAACATCCCGCTCGCCGTTCGGCTGTCCGGTGCACTCGACATCGACGCGATGTCGTCGGCCGTCTCCGACGTACTCGCGCGGCACGAGTCGCTGCGGACGGTGTTCCCGGACTCCGCCGACGGGCCGTACCAGCAGGTCGTCGACGTCACCCAGGTTCCGTTCGACCTCACGCCCGTGCGGGTGCCCGAGGCCGGGCTCCACACGGCCCTCACCGAATTCGCCACCGAGGGATTCGACGTCACGGTCGCGCCCCCGCTGCGGATCCGGCTGTTCGCCACGAGCGAGAGCGAATTCCTGCTCGTCCTCGTGGTGCACCACATCTGCGCCGACGGCGCGTCGATGGCGCCGCTCGCGCGGGACGTCATGGTCGCCTACAGCGCGCGCACCGCGGGCGCGGCCCCGCTGTGGCAGCCGCTGCCGGTGCAGTACCCCGACTTCGCGCTCTGGCAGCGTGACGTCCTCGGCGACCCCGCCGACATGCGGTCGCTCGCGGGCAAGCAGATCGCCCACTGGGCGGACACCCTTGCCGGGGCACCCGAGCTGATCGACCTGCCGCTGGACCACGTACGCCCGGCCAGGCAGTCGATGCTGGGCGACTCGATCGACTTCGCGATCACCCCGGAGTTGCGGCGCGGCCTCGAAGCGGTCGGCAAGGACCACGGAGCGTCCCTCTTCATGGTGACGCACGCCGCACTGACGACGCTGCTGTCGCGGCTGAGCAACAGCGACGACATCACCGTCGGCACCCCGCTCGCCGCACGCGGCGACCAGGCGCTCGACGACCTCGTCGGCATGTTCGTCAACACCCTCGTCCTGCGTACCCACGTGCGGCCGGGAGATTCGTTCTCCGGTCTCGTCGACCGGGTCCGCGAGGGTGACCTGGCGGCATTCGGCAATTCCGACGTGCCGTTCGAGAAGATCGTGGAGGCGCTGCGGATCCGGCGCTCGGCGGCCTATTCGCCGCTGTTCCAGGTGATGCTGTCGTTCCAGAACAACCGGATGGACGCGCTCGAACTGCCCGGGCTGACCGTGCGCGTGATCGACGACATGGCGCAGGGCGCCAAGTACGACCTCACGTTGACGATCACCGAGAAGGCCGACGAGTCGGGTCGGCCTGCGGGTCTGGGCGGGCGGTTCACGTTCGCCACCGACCTGTTCGAGCGCGGCACCGCCGAACGTATCGCGGAACGGTTCGTCAGGATCCTCGAGGCCGTCGTCACCGATCCCGGTGTCGCTGTAGGCGACATCGACATTCTCACCGAACACGAGAGAGCAAAGTTGAGCCAAGCGCGACCTGCCCGCACGATGACAGTTCGCGAGCTGCCGCAGCTTCTGGCTGCTGCGGTCGACGTCGCCCCCGACGCCGTGGCCGTCGCCCACGACGGCATGCAGGTGACGTACCGCGAGTTCGACGAGCGCCTGCGCTTGATGTCGGCTCCGCTGTCCGAGCGGGGCATGGGCCCCGACGCGATCGTGTCCGTCGTGCTGTCCGGCCTGGTTCCCACCATCATGATGGCCCCGCCGTCGGAGGACGGGAAGGACGGCTTCGGCACGATCCTCGACCAGGTCATCGCGGACGCGCACGCCCTGGTCGGCGACATCGAGATCGTGGCGCCCGCACCGGAGATCGTCGCCGGACCCGAGGCGGAGACCGCGGAGACGGAGGGCTGGCCGCTCGAACTCTTCGTCACCCGCTGGCAGGAGTGGGTCGAGCGCGACCCGCAGGCTCCCGCCGTCGTCGCCGGGGGTGTCTCGACCACCCGCGGCGAAGTGAACCGTCGCGCCAACCAACTCGCCCGCGAACTGGTGTCGCGGGGGGTTCGCCCCGACGACGTCGTCGCACTCCTCACCCCCCGATCCCTGGAATGGGTGATCGGGATGATCGCCGCCTGGAAGGTCGGCGCGGCCTACTCGCCGTTCGACCAGAAGTGGGGGATCGAGCGGATCACGGGACTGGTCGACGACAGCGGAACGCGGGCCGTGGTGGCCACCCGGTCCTGGAGCGGGCTCACCGGCGCACCCATCGGCAACGCGGCGCTCGACGACCCGATCGTGCTCGACGATCCCGAGACGGTGCGTCACCTCGCCTCACTCGACGACACCGATTTCCCGCACGATCCGTGGTCCGACGAGCACGCAGGCAAGCGCCTGGGGCACGTCATCTCGACGTCGGGCTCGACCGGACGGCCCAAGCCGACGATGGTCCCGATGCTGGGTCTGTCCAACAACTACCAGTCGTACCAGGGCGACCTCCGGGTGAAGGACGGCACCGGACTGCTGATCGCGAACTCGCCGCTGTTCGACCAGACGCAGAAGAACATCTGGGTGGGACTCGCGTACGGCGGCGTGCTCCACCTCGCCGACGACGGCTTCGATCCGGGACCGATTCTCCGCATGATCGGCACCGGCGACGTCCAGATCACCAACCTCGCGCCGAGTGCGTTCGAGGTCCTCACCGAACTGGACACCGAGGGTGTCCTGCCCAACCTGAAGGTGATTCTCCTCGGCGGTGAGATGCTGCGGCCGGCGGCGTGCACGGCGCTGATCGGCACGGACTCGCGCCTGCTCAACAATTACGGTCCGACCGAGGCCTCGGTCACGTGCTCCTCGTACGAACTGGACCTCTCCACCGCGGACGCCGAGAAGTGGCCGGTCCCGTTCGGCACCGCGTTCCGCGGTGTCCGGTACCACGTGCTCGACGGCCGGATGCGCCCCGTGCCGCCGGGAGTGACCGGTGACCTGTACATCGGCGGCCAGGTCCTGGCCCGCGGTTACGGCAACATGTTCGGCACCACCGCGTCGCGGTTCGTGGCGAACCCGTTCGAGGGGCCCGGCGCCCGCATGTACCGGACCGGCGACCGCGTCCGCGAACTCGACCACGGTGGGCTCGTGTTCGTGGGCCGCAGCGACTTCCAGGTCAAGATCCGCGGTCTCCGGATCGAACTCGGCGAGATCGAGGCCGCCCTCACCGCGAACAGCGCGGTGCAGAAGTCGGTGGTGGTCGTGCACGACAGCGAGCAGGGTCCCCGGCTCGTCGCGTACGTCACCGCGACCGCGGGCACCGAACTCGACGTCGACGCGACCGTGGACGCACTGCGGGACGTGCTGCCGTCGCACATGATCCCGGACACGGTGATGGTCCTCGACGAGATGCCGCTCAACGCGAATCTCAAGGTCGACCGCAAGGCTCTTCCGGAACCGGTCTTCACCACCGGCACCGCCGAATTCGTCGCCCCGCGCACGCCGCTCGAGGAGATCGTCGCCGGCATCTTCGGTGACGTGATCTCCGCGCCGCGGGTGGGCGTCGACGAGTCGTTCTTCGACCTCGGTGGCAACTCGCTCAGCGCCACCCGGGTGGCTGCCCGCGTCACGTCCGCGACCGGCACCGAGGTCGGGATCCGTGACCTGTTCGAGGCGCCCACGGTCGCGACCCTCGCGAAGCTCGTCGAAGACCGGGCCCACACCGGCACCCGCCGCCCCGCGCTCGTCGCGGCACGGCGCCCCCAGGCGTTGCCGCTGTCGCTCGCGCAGCAGCGGATGTGGTTCCTCAACCGTTTCGATCCGTCTTCACCCGCGTACAACGTTCCGCTCACCGTGCGGCTGCGCGGCGAACTGGACGTCGACGCCCTGGCCGCGGCGCTGTCCGACGTCGTCGCGCGGCACGAGGTGCTGCGGACCGTGTTCCCGGACTCCGATTCCGGTGCGCACCAGGTGATCCTGCCCGCCGCCGACGTCGACCTCGCTCTCGAACCGGTCGACGTCCGCGAGGAGGACCTGCGGGACCGGATGTTCGAGTTCGGGTCCACCGGCTTCGACGTCACCGACACGATCCCGGTCCGGACCCGCCTGTTCCGGCTCGGCGCGAACGACCACGTCCTCGTGCTCGTCATGCACCACATCGCGTCCGACGGCGCCTCCACGCTGCCGCTGGCCCGCGACGTCATGACGGCGTACGCGGCCCACCGAGAGGGCACGGAGCCCGCCTGGCCGGTGCTGCCCGTCCAGTACGCCGACTACGCGCTGTGGCAGCGGGACGTGCTCGGTTCCGAGGACGACCCCGATTCTCTGGCCGCCGCGCAGATCGACTTCTGGTCGAAGACCCTCGCGGGTGTCCCCGACGTGCTGGCTCTCCCCATCGACCGCCCCCGCCCGACGGTGCGGTCGATGGCAGGCGCCTCCGTCGGCTTCTCCGTCGACGAGGACGTGCACCGTCGTCTCGGCGAGGTCGCGCGGGCGCACAACGTGTCTGTGTTCATGGTGCTGCACGCCTCACTGTCCGTGCTGCTGGCGCGGCTCAGTTCGAGCACCGACATCGCCATCGGCGCCGCGGTGGCCGGTCGCGGCGACGAGGCGCTCGAGAACCTCGTCGGCATGTTCGTCAACACGCTGGTGCTGCGGACCGAGGTCGAGCCCGGAACCTCCTTCGGCGAACTGCTCGAGCAGGTCCGCACCCAGGACCTCGCCGCATTCAGCAACCAGGACGTTCCGTTCGAGCAGTTGGTGGACGCCCTGAATCCGACCCGGTCCACGGCGTACTCGCCGCTGTTCCAGGTCGTGCTGACCCATCAGGTCAACGGCATCCCGTCGCTCGAATTCGCCGGACTCGAGGCGACACCCGGTGCCGTGGACGTCGAGTTCAGCAAGTTCGACCTCACCGTCGACCTGCGCGAACTGTGGTCGGACGAGGGTGCGCCCACCGGGATCACCGGTGTTCTCGGGTACGCCACCGAGATCTTCGACGCGGACACCGTGCAGGGCTTCGCGGACCGCTTCGTGCGGATCCTCACCGCCGTCGCGGGCGGCGGAACCGACGTCGCGGTGGGGGACATCCCCATTCTCGACGCCGCGGAGACCGAGGAACTGACACCGGTCCGCGGTATCGAGGGCGTCGCGCCCACCACGCTCGTCGAACTGCTCGAGGCTGCGGTCGCCGCGAACCCGGACGGGGACGCGATCGTGTCGGGCGGCGACAGCATCACCTACCGCGAACTGGACGAGCGCTCGAACCGGGTGGCGCGCATTCTGATCGAACGCGGGGTCGGCGCGGAAACGTTCGTCGGGCTCGGCATCACCCGCTCGATCCCGTCCATCGTCGGCATCTGGGCCGTCGCCAAGAGTGGCGGCGCGTACGTGCCGATCGACCCCGGGTACCCGGACGAGCGCATCGCCCACATGGTCACCGATTCCGGTGTGACACTGGGCCTTTCCGTGAGCTCCGAGGTCGGCAGGCTTCCGCGGGACGTCGACTGGCTGATCCTCGACAGCGACGACTTCGTGGACGCCTCGGCGCGCTACTCCACGGCTCCCGTCGCGGAGGCGGAGCGCCGGACGGCGGTCACACCGGCCAACAGCGCCTACGTGATCTACACGTCCGGCACCACCGGGCAGCCCAAGGGCGTCGTCGTCACGCACCGGGGTCTGGCCAACTTCGCCGCCGAACAGCGTGAGCGCTACTCGGTGACGACCGACTCGCGGACGCTGCACTTCGCGTCGCCGAGTTTCGACGCGTCCGTTCTGGAACTGCTGCTCGCGGTCGGCGCCGGCGCCACCATGGTGATCGCTCCCACCGACGTGTACGGCGGACCCGAGTTCGCGAAGTTCCTGCGCGAGCACCGCGTCACGCACGGCTTCGTCACGCCGTCGGCGCTGGCCTCCGTGGACCCGTCCGGGCTGGACGACTTCCAGTTCGTCGTCGCCGGCGGCGAGGCCGTCCCGGCGGAACTCGCGGCCCGCTGGGCTCCCGGACGGTCGCTGTTCAACGGCTACGGTCCCACCGAGACCACGATCATGACCAACATCAGCGACCCGATGGCCGCCGACGGCCCGGTCACGATCGGTGGTCCGATCCGCGGCACCAGCGCGCTGGTCCTCGACGATCGGCTCCGACCCGTCCCGGTCGGTATCGCAGGTGACCTCTATCTGTCGGGCCTCGGACTGGCCCGCGGCTACCACCGGCGCACGCCGCTGACCGCGGGACGCTTCGTGGCGAACCCCTACGGTGAACCGGGCGACCGGATGTACCGCACCGGCGACGTCGTCCGCTGGACGAAGGACGCGGACGGCGCGCTGACCGTCGACTACGTGGGCCGCTCGGACCAGCAGGTGAAGGTTCGCGGGTTCCGCATCGAACTCGGCGAGATCGACGCGGTGCTGGCCAAGCATCCCGCCGTCGACTTCGCGACGACGTCGGTGCTGCCCGGGCCGTCCGGGGATTCGGTCCTCGTGTCGTACGTGCTGCCGGCGCCGGGAGCCGAGGTGGACGTCGCCGCGATACTGGACTTCGTGGGCGAGTTCGTCCCCACGTACATGGTGCCGTCGACGATCGTGACGCTCGACGCGATCCCGCTCACCCCGGTGGGCAAACTCGACCGCCGGGCGCTGCCCGAGCCCGAGTTCCTGGCGGAGGACCGCGAGTTCCGTGCCGCGGGAACCGCTCTCGAACAGCGGGTCGCCGCGGTGTTCGCGGAGGTGCTCGGTGTCGACCAGGTCGGCGCCGACGACTCCTTCTTCACGCTCGGCGGCAACTCGCTCGCCGCCACCCGCGTGATGGCGCGGATCAACGAGGCCGTCGGAATCGACGCGCCGGTCCGCGAGATCTTCGAGGCCCCCACGGTGGAGCAGCTGGCCCGCAGGCTGGAAGCGCTCGGCGTGGACGGCGGCGCCCGTCCGCCCGTCACCGCCGGACCGCGCCCGGACCGTCTGCCGCTATCGCTGGCGCAGCAGCGGATGTGGTACGCCAACCGATTCGACCCCGAATCGGCCGAGTACAACATCCCGTTGGCGCTCCGGCTCACCGGCGCACTGGACGTCGACGCGCTGCGGACGGCGATCGCCGACGTCGTGGCCCGGCACGAATCGCTGCGCACGGTGTACCCGGATTCCGTCGACGGCCCCTACCAGGTCGTCCTGTCCGCGTCCGACACGCAGTCCGAACTCGACGTGGTCCGCGTGGCCGGCGAGCAGGAACTGCGGGAGCGGGTCGTCACGCTGGCGTCGGCAGGCTTCGACGTCACCGCCGACGTCCCGGTGCGCGCCGCCCTGTTCGCGCTCGGGCAACGCGACCACGTCCTCGTGGTCGTCGTCCACCACATCTCGGCGGACGGTTCGTCGATGGCCCCGCTCGCGCGGGACCTGTTCGGCGCGTACGGCGCACGCGTGCAGGGGGAGGAGCCCGGCTTCTCGCCGCTGCCCGTGCAGTACCCCGACTTCGCCCTGTGGCAGCGCAACCTCCTCGGCTCCGAGGACGATCCGGAGTCGCTCGCGGGCAAGCAGATCGCGTACTGGACGCACGCCCTCGGCGATGCGCCGGAGGTCCTCGACCTCCCGGCCGACCGGCCGCGCCCGGCGGTCCGCAACCCGCAGGGCGGGCTGATCGAGTTCGAGATCGGGCAGGACGTGCACCGGTCCCTGAACGTACTCGCGCAGACCCACCAGGCGTCGCTGTTCATGGTGGTGCACACCGCGCTCGCGGTGCTGCTCGGACGACTGAGCAGCACCAGCGACATCTCGGTCAGCACCCCGGTCGCGGGCCGCGGTGACCGCGCGCTCGACGACCTCGTCGGGATGTTCGTCAACACTCTGGTGCTGCGCACCGACGTCGACCAGAACGCCCGCTTCAGCACGCTGCTCACGCAGGCCCGTGAGGTCGATCTCAACGCATTCGGCAATGCCGATGTGCCGTTCGAGCAGATCGTCGAGGTGCTCCGGCCGTCGCGCACCGCCGCGTACGCGCCGCTCGCGCAGGTGATGCTGAGCTTCCAGAACCTCGAGAGGCCGAAGCTCGAGCTCGCCGGGCTGACCGTCGAGGTCCTCGAGAGCGGTCTCACCACGAGCAAGACCGATCTCGGTGTCGCCGTCGAGGAACGGTTCGACGAGGGATCCGTCGCGAACGGCATGCAGGGCTGGTTCTCCTACGCCACCGATCTCTTCGACGAGGCGACGGTCCGCGGTTTCGCCGATCGTTTCGTCCGTGTTCTGGAGGCCGTCACAGCCGACGCGGACGCCGTCGTCGGCGACATCGACATCCTGACCGAGGACGAGAAGGCCGGGCTCGCCGTACCGGACGAGGGCGGACAGTCACTGTTGTCGCACTCGATCTCGCAGGAGCTGGCAGCCACCAAGTCGCTGCCCGAACTCCTCGACGGTGCCGCGTCGATCAACCCGGACGGAATCGCGCTGTCGCACAACGGCACCGACGTCACGTACGTGCAGCTGCGGGACAAGTCCGCGGAACTCGCGCGCACGCTCGCCAGTGTGGGCGTCGGCCCGGAGGCCGCGGTCACGGTGGCCCTGTCCACCCTGCTGCCCGGACTGCTCGACGGATCGTCGGGCGAAGGTTTCGCCGACACGTTCGCCGGTGTCCTCGCCGGCGTGATCGCCGACGCGACGTCGGCGACCTCCGCGACCGAAGCGGAGGAGCAGACCGTCGTCGACCTGTTCGACGAGCAGGTCGCGCGGACGCCGGACGCCGTGGCCCTGGTGTCCGGCGACGAGTCGCTGACCTACGCCGAGTTCGACAAGCGTGTCAACACACTCGCGCGCACCCTGATCGAGATGGGTGTCGGGCCGGAGGTCCGGGTCGCACTCGCGATCCGGCGGTCGATCGACTCGATGGTCGCGATGTACGCGATCGTGAAGGCGGGTGGGGCGTATGTTCCGCTCGACCCCGACCATCCGGCCGAGCGCACGTCCTACGTCCTTGACAGCGCCTCGCCGCTCTGCATCCTGACGGTTGCGCGAGATGCTCTCGACCTTCCCGCCGGGCACAACGTGGTGGAGATCGACCGGCTGTCCGTCGACATGCCGGCCGAGCCGCTGCGCGACGAGGAGCGCCGGGGGACTCTCCGGCCGTCGAACCCCGCCTACGTCATCTACACGTCCGGTTCGACGGGTCGGCCGAAGGGCGTCGCGGTGAGCCACGCGGCGGTCCTGAACCAGATCTCGTGGATCGTCGACGAGTACGGACTCGGCGCGCACGATGTCGTGCTGCAGAAGACCCCGGCGACGTTCGACGTGTCGGTCTGGGAGTTGTTCGGCACGCTCGTCTCGGGTGCCCGCCTGGTGATCGCGACGCCCGACGGTCACGGTGACCCCGAGTATCTCGCGGCGCTGATCGCGCGCGAGGGCGTCACGGCGACCTCGTTCGTGCCGTCGATGCTGTCGGTGTTCGTCGGCGAGGCCGAACGGCACGACCTTCTCAGCCTTCGAATCGTGCTCGTCGCGGGCGAGGCGTTCCCGCCCGCGACCGCCGAGGCGTTCCGCGGACTGTCGGATGCCGTAGTGCACAACCTGTACGGTCCGACGGAATTCACCGTGCACGCGACCGCCGGGCAGGTCGACCACGATGTCCGCGGTACCGTTCCCATCGGTAGTGCGGTGCGGAACACGGATCTCCACGTGCTGGATTCACGGCTTCGCCCGGTGCCGGTCGGGGTTCCCGGCGAGCTGTACCTCGCGGGGACGCAGTTGGCCCGCGGATACGTCGGACGCAGCGATCTGACCTCCGATCGGTTCGTCGCCAACCCGTTCGGCGGGTCCGGGCAGCGGATGTACCGTACGGGCGACGTCGTTCGCCGGCGCGCCGACGGGAACCTCGAATACATCGGACGCAGCGACTTCCAGGTCAAGCTGCGTGGATTGCGGATCGAACTCGGCGAGGTCGAGGCCGCGTTGCTGACGCACGAATCCTTGGCGCAGGCAGCGGTGACGATCCATCGAAGCGAGTCGACCGGCGAGAATCTCGTGGCCTATGTGGTGCCGCGGTCCGGCGCCCGGGTCGACACGAAGTCGGTGCAGGACGCGGCGGCGCAGGTGCTGCCCGCGTACATGGTGCCCGCACGCGTCGTCGTCCTGGACAGTTTCCCGCTCGGTGCCAGCGGGAAGCTGGACCGGAAGGCCTTGCCGGAGCCCGAGTTCGCCACCGTCGCGGTGGAGTACGTGGCCCCGCGCACGCCGATGGAGACCGTCGTGGCGGGCGTGTTCGCCGATGTTCTCGGCGCCGAACGGGTCGGGTCCGCCGACTCGTTCTTCGACCTCGGTGGAAACTCGATCAGCGCGACGAGGCTCACCGCCCGCCTCAGGGCGGCGGTCGGCGCGCACCTCTCGGTGCGGGAGTGCTTCGAAAATCCGACCGTCGCGGAACTCGCGGCGCTGCTCGAGGCGACGTCGGGTACCGCAGAGCAGCGTCCTGCGCTCGTCGCCCGACCGCGGCCCGACCGGATCCCGCTGTCGCTGGCCCAGCAGCGGATGTGGTTCGTCAACCAGTTCGATCCGACCTCCCCGGCGTACAACCTGCCGTTGGCGGTGCGGTTGACCGGCTCGATCGACGCGGCGGCGCTGAATGCGGCGTGGGCGGACGTCGTCGAGCGGCACGAGTCGCTGCGCACGGTCTTCCCGGTCGGCGACGAGGACGCGCACCAGGTCGTGCTGCCCACAGCGGACGTGGTGTCCGACCTGACCCCGACCCCGGTCGCGGACGAGCAGGACCTGTTCGCGCGTCTGCGTGAACTCGGTGCCACCGGATTCGACGTCACCGAGACGGTCCCCGTGCGGGTCGCCTGCTTCGAGGTGAACCCCACCGACCACATCCTGATGATGGTCGTGCACCACATCTCGGCCGATGGTGCGTCGCTGGCGCCGCTGTTCACGGACGTGATGACCGCCTACGCGGCGCGTGCCGCCGGCAGTGCCCCCGGCTGGGAACCGCTGCCCGTCCAGTACGCCGATTACGCTCTGTGGCAGCGTGAGTCGCTCGGCGACGAGTCGGACCCCGACTCGCTGGCCGCCCGCCAGCTCGGTTACTGGCAGCAGGCGCTCGGCGGGCTCCCCGAAGTGCTCGAATTGCCGACCGACCGGCCCCGGCCGCCCGTGCAGTCGCTGCGCGGCGCGTCGGCGCGGTTCACGATCGACGCGCAGACCCACCGCGGGCTGCTCGCGATCGCCCAGGATACGAACACGACCCTGTTCATGGTCGTGCACGCCGCGCTCGCGGTGCTGCTCGAGCGGCTGTCTTCGCAGACGGACGTCGCGATCGGCACGCCGGTCGCCGGCCGCGGCGAGCAGGAACTCGACAGGCTCGTCGGCATGTTCGTCAACACCCTCGTGCTCCGCGCGTCGGTGCGCCCCGACGACACCTTCGCCGACCTGCTGGCACAGGTGCGCGCCACCGATCTGAATGCGTTCAGCCACAGCGACGTTCCGTTCGAGCGCCTCGTCGAGGTCCTCGACGTCCCGCGGTCGACGGCGCACCAGCCGCTGTTCCAGGTGGCGTTGTCGTTCGACAACAACGAGTCGGTCCGGATGGAGTTCCCGGGCCTCGGGATCTCCGCGCTCGACGCCCCGCTCGAGGTCGCCAAGTTCGACCTCCAGCTCAGCGTCGGGGAGCGCTACGCCGACGGGGCCGCCGCGGGGATCGCCGCGACGTTCAACTATTCGACCGACATCTTCGACGAGCAAACCGTCCTGAGCTTCGCGGACCGGTTCGTCCGGATCCTCGGCGCCGTGTCGTCCGACCGCGACGTGGTCCTCGGCGACATCGAGATCCTCGACGCCGCGGAGAAGGCCGCGATCGCCCCGGTCCGCGGGCCGCAGTCGGTCGAGCCGAGCACGCTGCCGGACCTGCTGCGTTCGGGCGTCGAGATCTCGCCGGAGTCGGTCGCGGTGTCCTTCGAGGGTCGTGAGCTCACGTACCGCGAACTCGACGAGCAGTCGAACCGGCTGGCGCGCGTCCTGATCGATCGGGGTGTGGGGCCGGAGGACTATGTCGCGCTGGCGATCACGCGCTCCGTCGAATCCATCCTCGGGGTCTGGTCGATCGCGAAGGCCGGCGGCGCCTACCTGCCCGTCGACCCGAAGCTTCCGTTCGAGCGGATCGGCGAGATGCTGTCCGATTCGGGAGCGGTCCTCGGACTGACGGTCGCCCGCCATCACACCGACCTGCCCGGCACGGTGCCGTGGATCGTCCTCGACGAGACGGCAGCCGCCGAGGAGATCACTGCCCGCAGTGCGGCCGCGGTGGAGTACGCCGATCTGCGCCGCGCGCTGACGGTCGATCATCCCGCGTACCTCATCTACACCTCGGGTTCGACGGGCAAGCCGAAGGGCGTGGTGGTCACCCACCGCGGTCTGGCCAACCTCACCCGCGAGGTGCGCGAGCACTACGTCGTGTCGCCGGAGTCCCGGTTCCTGCACGTGGCGTCGCCGAGCTTCGACACGTCGGTCGGGGAGATGCTCGCCGCGTTCAGTGCGGGCGCCACCCTGGTGATCTCGCCCGCGGACGTCTACGGCGGCGACGAACTCGCCGACCTGATCCGCCGCGAACAGGTCACCAACGTGGTCATGACGCCGACTGCGCTGATGACGGTCGATCCCGACGGCCTCGACTCCGTCACGTCCGTCGTGGTCGGCGGCGACACCTGCACGCCGGAACTCGTGGCGCGGTGGGCTCCCGGCCGCGAGATGCGCAATGCGTACGGTCCCACCGAGACCACGGTCATCGTCACCATCACCGAACCGATGGTGGCCGGTGAACGCGTCACGATCGGTTCGCCGCTGCGTGGCGTCGAATCGCTCATCCTCGATTCACGGTTGCGTCCGGTGCCGGAGGGCGTGCCCGGGGAGCTGTACATCTGCGGTCCGTCGGTGACCCGCGGCTACCACAACCGTCCGTCTGTCACGGCGGAACGGTTCGTGGCCAACCCGTTCGGCGAGCCCGGCGCCCGCATGTACCGCACCGGCGACGTCGTGCGCTGGGCGGACGGACATCGGGTGGAGTACGTCGGCCGGTCCGACTTCCAGGTGAAGGTCCGCGGGTTCCGCGTCGAACTCGGTGAGATCGACGCCGCCCTGACCGCGCAGCCGGACATCGAGTTCGCGGTGACCGTGGGTCGCGAGAACCCCGCCGGACTGACGACCCTCGTGTCGTACGTCCTGCCCGCCGACGGCGCGACGGTCGATCCGGAATCGCTGAAGACGGTTGTCGGCGACACACTTCCGCCGTACATGGTGCCGTCCGTCGTGATCCTCCTCGACGAGATCCCGCTGACCGGCATCGGCAAGCTGGACCGGGCGCGGCTGCCCGAACCCGAGTTCGTGTCCGCGGGTGCGGAGTTCCGTGCCCCGACGACACCCGCCGAAGAGACGATCGCGGGCATCTTCGCGGACGTGCTCGGACTCGAGCAGGTCAGCGTCGACGACAGCTTCTTCGACCTCGGCGGAAACTCGCTGAGCGCCACCCGGGTCGTGTCGCGTGCCGGACAGGTCTTCGGACTCCGCATCGGCGTGCGGGAACTGTTCGAGGCCCCGACGGTCGCGGGCCTGGCCGCCCGCATCGCCACCCCGGACGAGAACGTCCGGCCACGGCCCGTCCTCGCACCACGGGAGAGGTCTGCCTTCGTCCCGTTGTCGCTGGCGCAGTCCCGGATGTGGTTCATCAACCGCTTCGACCCGGACTCGCCCGCCTACAACATCCCGCTCGCGGTCCGGTTGACCGGGGCGCTGGACGTCGACGCACTGCAGTCCGCGGTGTTCGACGTGCTGGGGCGGCACGAGTCGTTGCGCACGATCTACCCGGATTCGGCCGACGGCCCGCACCAGGTGATCCTCCCGGCCGCGCAGGTGCCGATCGACGTCGCACCCGTTCCGGTCACCGAGACCGAACTGCGTGAGCAGTTGGTGGAGATGGTGTCCACCGGATTCGACGTCACCGCCGATGTGCCGCCGATCCGGGTGCGACTGTTCGAAGCCGGTCCGCAGGACTACGTGCTGGCACTCGTCGTGCACCACGTGTCGACCGACGGCGAATCGACCGCCCCCTTCGTGCGTGACGTCATGGTGGCGTACGCATCCCGGGCGGCAGGCCGCGAACCCGGCTTCGCGCCGCTTCCGGTGCAGTACGCGGACTACGCGATCTGGCAGCGGGAACTCCTCGGCAGCGAGGACGACCCGGACAGCCTGATCGCCGCCCAGCTGGGCTTCTGGACGAAGACCCTCGCGGGCGTGCCCGACCTCCTCGAGCTGCCCGTGGACCGGCCGCGTCCGCCCGTGCAGTCGCTGCGCGGGTCGCGGATCGATTTCACCGTCGACGCCGAGGTGCACCGCGGACTGGCCGCACTGGCCCGCAGGCACAACGCCAGCGTCTTCATGGCCGTGCACGCCGCGTTCGCGGTGCTGCTCAGCCGGCTGTCCGGCACCGAGGACATCGCGGTCGGCACCCCGATCGCAGGCCGCGGCGAGCGCGAACTCGACGACGTCGTCGGCATGTTCGTCAACACCCTCGCGCTGCGGGTGCAGGTCGACGGGCGGCAGACGTTCGACGAGATCCTCGATCGCGCCCGGGAGGCCGACCTCGAGGCGTTCTCGCACGCGGACGTCCCGTTCGAGCGCCTCGTCGAGGTCCTGAACCCGGCACGCTCGATGGCCCACCACCCGATCTTCCAGGTGGGCTACTCGTTCCAGAACACGACGAAGGCCGAGCTGGAACTGCCCGACCTCACCGTCGCGCCGCTCGACGTCGAGGGCGACACCGCGCAGTTCGATCTGCATCTGATCCTGGGGGACAGCCCCGAGGGTGAGCAGATGTCGGGTGTGTTCACGTTCGCCACCGACCTGTTCGACGCCGCCACCGTCCAGCGCTTCGCGGACATGTTCCGCCGTGTGCTGGCCGCCGCGGTGGATTCGCCGCGGACAGCGGTCGGCGACCTGCCGCTCACCGGCAGCGACGAGCGCGCACTCGTGGTGTCCGGATGGAACGACACCGCGCAGGCACTGCCGGAGACGACGCTGGCGGACATGTTCGCGGCCGCCGCCGCGGAGAACCCGGGCGTCACCGCTCTCGTGTTCGACGGCGAATCTCTCACGTACGCCGAGTTCTCGGCGCGGGTGAACCGGTTGGCCCGGCATCTCGTGGGCCGCGGTGTCGGCCCCGAAACCGTGGTGGGCCTGGCCATTCCGCGTTCGGTGGAACTGCTGGTCGGCATGTACGCGATCGCCGCGGCAGGCGGCGCGTACCTGCCGATCGACCCGGACCATCCGGCCGAGCGCACCGCGTACGTGCTGGAGAGCGCGCAACCCGTCTGCGTCCTGGCGACCCGCGACGTCGTCGGGGGACTGCCCGGTGGTGTCGACTACCTCCTCCTCGACGAACTGGATCTCGGCGATATCGACCCGGCTCCGCTGACCGACTCGGAGCGGACCGCACCGCTGCGGCCGGAGAACGCCGCGTACGTGATCTACACGTCCGGCTCGACCGGACGGCCGAAGGGCGTGGCGATCGCGCACGGTGCGATCGCGAACCAGTTGCGGTGGAAGCAGTCGGAATACCCTCTCACCGCCGAGGATTCGGTGCTGCTCAAGACGGCGGCCACGTTCGACCTGTCGGTGTGGGAGTTCTGGTGGGCGCTGACCGCGGGCGCACGGCTCGTCGTCGCCGCACCGGACGGCCACCGCGACCCGTCCTACCTGGCCGCACTCGTCGCCGAGCAGCAGGTGTCGACGGTGCACTTCGTGCCTTCGCTGCTGTCCGCGTTCGTCGCGGTGGCGGAACCCGCGCAGCTGGCGTCGCTGCGCCGGGTGCTGTGCATCGGTGAGGCCCTGCCCGCCGACACGGTGCTCCGGTTCCGGGACGTCTGCGACGCGGACATCTTCAACCTGTACGGCCCCACCGAGGCCGCCGTCAGCGTCACCCACTACCGGTGCGGCGACGAGCGCGACGGTTCGGTCCCGATCGGCAGGCCCGAATGGAACACGCAGACCTACGTTCTCGATTCGCGTCTGCACCCCGTTCCCGCCGGCGTCACCGGTGAGCTCTATCTCGCGGGCGAGCAGTTGGCGCGCGGGTACTTCGGCCGCCACGACCTCACCGCGGAACGATTCGTCGCCGGCCCGTTCGGCGAGGCCGGAGCGCGGATGTACCGCACCGGCGACCTCGTGCGGTGGAACCGCGACGGCAACCTCGACTACGTCGGCCGCAGCGACTTCCAGGTGAAGGTCCGCGGTTTCCGCATCGAACTCGGCGAGATCGAGCGTGCCCTCGTCGCGCACCCGGCGATCGCGCAGGCCGTCGTCGTGGTGCACAGCGACCGGCACACCGGCGACCGCCTCGTCGGTTACGTCGTGCCGGAGGCACGCGGTCACTCCGTGCCGGAGCCGGGCGGTTCCGTGGCCGACGCCGACGTCCTCGCGTTCGCGGGTAGGTCGGTACCCGGCTACATGGTGCCGTCCGCGCTGATCGCGCTCGACGAGTTGCCGCTGAACATCAACGGCAAGCTCGACCGCAAGGCCCTTCCCGAGCCCGAGTTCGGCGGCGCCGCGGACCATTACCGGGCTCCGCGCACCCCGGTCGAGGAAATCGTCGCGGGGGTCTTCGCGGACGTCCTCGGCCACGAGCGGGTCAGTGCCGACACGAGCTTCTTCGACCTCGGCGGCAACTCGCTGGTCGCGACCCGCGTGGTTGCCCGGCTCAACGCAGCCCTCGACACGTCGATCGGTGTGCGCGAGTTGTTCGAGGCGCCGACGGTGATCGCGCTGTCGGCTCGCGCCGAGCAGTCCGATTCGGCGGGTGCGAACCGGCCGGCTCTGGTGCCGCAGTCGCGTCCCGCCCGGATTCCGCTGTCCCCGGCGCAGTCCCGCATGTGGTTCATCAACCAGTTCGACACCGCGTCGGCGGCGTACAACATTCCGCTGGCGATCAGGCTGACCGGCCACCTCGACGTCGCCGCGCTCGAGCAGGCACTCGGCGACGTCGTCGAGCGGCACGAGACGCTGCGCACCACCTACCCCGACACCGGTGACGGACCGGGCCAGGTCGTGCTGTCGCGGGCCCGGAGTTTCACGGCCCTGGACGTCGAGGACGTCGCCGACGAGACTGTGCTGCGCGAACGCGTGATCTCTCTCGTCACCGCCGGATTCGACGTCGCGACGGCGGTTCCGGTCCGCGCCCGGCTCCTGCGGATCGACGCCGACCAGCATGTGCTGGTCATCGTCGTCCACCACATCTCGTCCGACGGCGCCTCGACGGCACCGCTGGCACGCGACGTGGTGATCGCCTACAGCGCCCGCGCCGCCGGTTCGGAACCCGCCTGGGCTCCGCTCGACGTCCAGTACGCGGACTTCTCGCTGTGGCAGCACGAGTTGCTCGGTGACGAGAACGCTCCGGATTCGCTGGCCACCCAGCAGATCGACTACTGGCGGACCACGCTGAGCGGTCTGCCGGACGTGCTGCCGTTGCCGACGGACCGGCCGCGGCCGCCCGCACAGTCGATGCGCGGCGCCAACTTCGACTTCGAGATCGACGCGGCACTGCGCGACCGGCTCGGGGCACTGGCCCGCGAACACAACGCGTCGCTGTTCATGGTCGCGCACGCGGCGCTGTCGGTGCTGCTCGCACGGCTCAGCGCCACGGACGACATCGCGGTGGGTACCGCGATCGAGGGCCGCGGCGAGGCCGCACTCGACGACCTGGTCGGCATGTTCGTCAACACGCTGGTGCTGCGCGCGCAGGTCGACGTCGACGCGACGTTCGCCGACCTCCTCGCGCAGGTGCGTCAGCACGACCTCGGCGCGTTCACGCACACCGATGTGCCGTTCGAGCGGCTGGTCGAGATCCTGCAGCCGGAACGCTCGACCGCATTCTCGCCGCTGTTCCAGGTCGCTCTCGCGTTCCAGAACATCGAGCAGGCGCACCTCGAACTGCCCGGCCTGACGGTCGAGGGACTCGACGGTGGGATCAACGCCGCCAAGTTCGATCTGCAGCTCACGCTCGCCGACGCGGCAGGCGCGGACGGGGACGCGCCGATGCGCGGCGTGTTCACCTATGCGACGGATCTGTTCGACGAGCGCACCATCGCGTCGTTCGCGTTCCGCTTCCAGCGCATCCTCGAGGCGATCACCGCCGACGCGTCCGTGCTGATCGGCGACATCGACGTCCTCAGCGAGAACGAGCACGCCGTGCTGGCTCCGGTGCGCGGCGCGGACACCGCCGCACCCGAGCTGCTGGCGGGCATCCTCGCCGCTGCCGCGGCGGTGAACCCGGACGCCGTCGCCGTCGTGTGCGGCGACGACCAGGTCACCTACCGCGAACTCGACGAGCGCTCGAACCGTCTCGCCCGCGTTCTCATCGGCAGGGGCATCGGCGCCGACGACTTCGTGGCGCTGGCACTGACACGCTCCGTCGAATCGATCCTCTCCATCTGGGCGGTCGCGAAGACCGGGGCGGCGTTCGTCCCGGTCGATCCGAGCTACCCGTTCGACCGGATCCTGCACATGGTCACGGACTCCCGCGTGGAGATCGGTCTCACCACCGGCGCCCACGTCGCCGAACTCCCGGACACCGTGCGCTGGCTCGTGCTCGGCGCGGACGAGATGGACGAACTGTGCGCGTCCGTGTCGGACGAGGCCGTCACCGATGCGGACCGCATCCGTCCGACCCGGGTCGACGACGCGGCGTACGTGATCTACACGTCGGGATCGACGGGTCTGCCCAAGGGCGTCGTCGTCACCCACACGGGCCTGGCGAACGTCACGACCGAGCAGGTCGAGCGGCTCCGGCTCACCCCGCAGTCGCGGGTGCTGCACTTCGCCTCGCCCAGCTTCGACGCCTCCGTCTTCGAGTTGCTGCACGCCGTGGCCGCCGCGTCGACGATGGTCATCGCGTCCGGTGTCGTGTACGGCGGAGACGAACTCGCCCGGTTGCTGAAGAAGCAGAAGGTCACGCACGCCTTCATCACACCCGCCGCGCTCACCACGGTGGACCCGGCCGGGTTGGAAGGCATCGAGGTGCTGTCGGTGGCCGGTGAGGCCTGCCCGCCGGAGCTCATGCAGAAGTGGGCACCGGGCAGGCGCATGTTCAACCTGTACGGCCCGTCCGAGGCGACGATCTGGAGCACGTCGAGCAACCCGATGACGGCGGATCGGCCCGTCACCATCGGCGGTCCCACCCGGGGCGTCGACGTGGTCGTTCTCGATTCCCGGCTCACGCCCGTCCCGGTGGGTGTCGCGGGTGAGCTGTACGTCGCGGGTCCGAGTGTGGCCCGCGGCTACCACAACCGGTTCGCCCTGACGGCAGAGCGATTCGTCGCCAACCCGTTCGGCGGTCCCGGTGAGCGCCTCTACCGCACCGGCGACGTCGTCCGCTGGGTGCACGACGACGAGACGGGCGACCTCGTCCTCGACTACGTCGGCCGTTCCGACTTCCAGGTGAAGGTCCGCGGATTCCGCATCGAACTCGGAGAGATCGACGCCGAACTCGGCAGGCACCCGAGTGTCGACTTCGCGGTCACGCTCGGCCACCACCGCGAGCAGACCGGGCAGACCGTGCTCGTGTCGTACGTCATGCCCGCATCGGGCGCGTCGATCGACGTCGCCGAGCTGTCGGCGTTCGTCTCCGAGACCCTGCCCGGGTACATGGTGCCGTCGTCGATCATGGCCATCGACTCGGTTCCGCTGACACCCGCGGGCAAGCTCGACCGCAAGTCGCTTCCCGAGCCGCAGTTCGTGTCGGTCGCCAGTGAATACACCGCGCCGTCGACGCCGATGGAGAAGGCCATCGCCGACGTCTTCGCGCAGGTCCTCGGCGTCGACCGGGTCAGCGTCGACGATTCGTTCTTCGCTCTCGGCGGCGACAGCATCGTGTCCATCCAGCTGACGACCCGGGCGAAGAACGCCGGGGTGCTGTTCACCGCGCGCGACGTCTTCGAACGCAAGACCGTGGCGGCGCTGGCCGAGGTGGCCGCCTGGGCCACCGAGGTCGACTCGGTGAAGCTCGAGGAATTGCCGGGCGGCGGCGTCGGACCGATGCCGCTCACCCCGATCGCGCACTGGCTCGTGGAGACTGCAGGAACCTTCGAGAAGTTCTCGCAGGCCGTCCTGCTGACCACCCCGCCCGCCGTCACGCGAGATCAGCTGGCGGACACGGTGGACGCGATCCTGGCGCGCCACGACATTCTCCGCTCCCGGCTCACGCGGGTCGGGGACGACTGGTCGTTCGAGTCGCTGTCCGTTCGACGCGCGTTCGACGCGGACGAGCTGATCGAGCAGATCGAGTTCACCGACAAGCCGGGCACCGACGAGTTCGAGCGGCTGGCCCGCGCGGCTCTCAGTCGTGCCGCAGACCGCCTCGATCCGGCGTCGGGCCGGATGACGCAGTTCGTGTGGTTCGCCCCGGCGGAGTCGTTGCCGGGTCAGAGCGGACGCCTGCTGGTGCTCGCGCACCACCTCGTCGTCGACGGGGTGTCCTGGCGAGTGCTGTTGCCGGACTTCGCGACCGCGGGTTCGCAGATCATGGCGGGAGCGCCCGCGCAGCTCGAACCGGTCGGATCCTCCGTCCGGGCGTGGGCGCACGGACTCGCCGAGGAGGCGAAGTCTCCGCACCGTGTGGCCGAACTCGACTTCTGGCGCGGCATGCTCGCGGGAACCGATCCGCTGATCGGACGGCGCGCGTTCGATCCGGAACGCGACGTGATCGCCCGGACCGACCGCCTGAGCATGACGTTCTCGACGCAGGTGACGCAGGCGCTGCTGACCACGATCCCGCAGTCCGTGAACGGCGGCGTCAACGACGGCCTGCTCGCGGCGCTCGCCCTCGCGGTGTCGCGCTGGCGCGAACTCCGCGGCGGCACCACGGATCGTTCGGTGCTGATCAACCTGGAGGGACACGGCCGCGAAGAGTCGACCGTTCCCGGTGCCGACCTCGCCCGCACGGTGGGCTGGTTCACCAGCCTGTACCCGGTGCGGCTGGACGTGTCGCGGGCCGATCTCGCCGACGCGTTCGACGGCGGCATCTCGGCGGGTTCTGCGTTGAAGGCCGTCAAGGAACAGTTGCTGGCCGTGCCCGACAAGGGCATCGGCTACGGGCTCCTGCGCTACCTCAACGACGAGACCGCTCCGGCGCTGGCGTCGCTGCCGACTCCGCAGATCGGGTTCAACTACCTCGGCCGGGCGGGTTCGGTGGATCTGCCCGCCGAGATCCGGGATCTCGGCTGGATTCCGGACAGCGACTCGGGTGAGTTCGGCGGCGCCATGGACGACGAGATGGTGGCGCCTGCGGTGCTCAGCATCAACGCCGTGACGTCGGAGACGGCGTCCGGCCCGCAGATCGAGGCCAAGATCGCTTTCGCCACCGAGATTCTCGACGAGGCGGATGTGTGGGAGTTCGCGGAGCTGTGGCATGCCGCGGCGACCGCGCTCGCCGAGCACGCGTCCGGGCCGGAGAGCGGCGGTCTCACGCCGTCCGACGTCCCGCTCGTGACCGTGACGCAGGACGACCTCGAGGCGCTCGAAAGGCGCTACCCCGCCGCGACCGACGTGTGGCCGCTCGCTCCGCTGCAGTCCGGAATGTTCTTCCATTCCGTTCTCGCCGAGGACACGGTGGACGTCTACACCGCTCAGGTGGTGCTCGATTTCCGGGGCGTCGTCGACACCGGCCGCCTCCGCGGCGCGGCGGAAGCGTTGATCGCGCGGCACGCGAACCTGCGCACCGCCTTCGTCCCCGACGATTCGGGGACCGCGGTCCAGGTGGTCGTCGACCACGTTGCGCTGCCGTGGGAAGAACTCGACCTGTCGGCGCTGTCCGAGGCCGACCGCGAGGAGCGGATCGGTTCCGTTCTGAGCGAACACCGTTCGGCGCGGTTCGACATGGGCCGTCCGCCCCTGATGCGGTTCCTGCTGATCCGCACGGGGGAGAGCAGCTACCGGTTCTCCATCAGCAATCACCACATCCTGCTCGACGGATGGTCGATGCCGTTGCTGATGAAGGATCTGCTGGTGCTGTACGCGACCCGCGGAGACGGCTCGGTGCTGCCGCGAGTCCGCGGCTACCGTGACTTCCTCACCTGGCTGTCCGAACGCGACGCCAACGCCTCGCGCAGCGCGTGGGCGCACGCACTGGCCGGGCTGGACGGGCCGACCGTCCTGGCCCCGGCACCTGCCGGCGAGGACCGTCCCGAGCCCGCCGAGATCGCACTGCATCTCGGTGAGGTGGTGAGCGAGAACCTGGCGCGCATCGCGCGGGATCGCGGCCTGACGATGAACACGATCGTCCAGGCGGCGTGGGGTCTGCTGCTGGCCCGGATGACCGCGTCCGACGACGTCGTCTTCGGCGCCACCGTGTCGGGCCGCCCACCGGAGGTCGCGGGCATCGAGTCGATGGTGGGTCTGTTCATCAACACCATCCCGATCCGGGTGCGCGTCGATCCCCGCGAGTCGATCCTCGGACTGCTCGAGCGGCTGCAGGCGGAACAGTCCGCTCTGTTCGACCACCACCACATCGGTCTCCCCGAGATCCAGCAGATCGCCGGAATCGGCGGGCTGTTCGACACGTTGACGGTGTTCGAGTCGTACCCCGTGGACCGGGCCGGACTCACCGAGGACAGCGACATCGACGGCCTGCGGGTCGCCGGGGTGCAGATCAGCGACGCCTCGCACTACCCGCTGAGCCTGCTGGCGCAGTCGGACAGCGAACTGCAGTTGGTCCTGAAGTACCTTCCGGATGTGTTCGGCGCCGACACCGTCGAGCGCCTCGGTGCCCGGCTGAACCGGATCCTGCAGACCATCGCGGCCGGAAGTTCCACTCTGGTGGGCGATCTGGACCTGCTCGCGCAGGACGAGCGCGACCTCGTCCTGTCCGGATGGAACGATTCCCGCCGCGATGTCGCGGAAGAATCCGTGGTGTCGATGTTCGGTGCCCAGGTTGCGCGCACACCCGATCGGACCGCCGTGGTGGCGGACCACGTGCGGCTCACCTACGCCGAGTTCGACGCGCGGGTCAACCGCCTGGCGCGGCACCTGATGGCGATCGGGGTGGGACCGGACACGGTGGTGGGCATCGCGATGCGGCGCTCGCTCGACATGCTGACCAGCCTCTACGCCGTCCACGCGGCGGGCGGCGCGTACGTGCCGATCGACCCCGAGCATCCCGCCGACCGGACGTCGTACGTGGTGGACAGCGCCACGCCGGCCTGCGTGCTGAGTTCGGCCGACGACATCGCGAACCTCGACGTGGAGGTCCCGGTGTACCTGGTCGAGGACTTCGACCTGTCCGGGTACGGCGACGGTCCGATCGAGGACACCGAACGGCTCGCCGACCTGCGCCCGGACAACCTGGCGTACGCGCTGTACACGTCGGGTTCGACGGGACGTCCGAAGGGTGTGGCGATTCCGCACTCGGCGCTGGCCAATCAGCTGGCGTGGATGCGCGATGTCTACGGCATCGACGCGCAGGACGTGGTGCTGCAGAAGACGCCGTTCACGTTCGACGCCTCCGTATGGGAGCTGTTCCTGCCGTTGGTGGTCGGCGGAACCCTCGTGATCGCGTCACCGGACGGTCATCGCGATCCCGAGTACATGGCCGCGACGGTCGACACGGAATCGGTGACGGTGATCCAGTTCGTCCCGTCCGTGCTCACCATGTTCCTCGACGCCGCGACCGCCGACGGGTGCGGTTCGCTGCGGCTCGTGTTCGCGGGTGGTGAGCCGCTGCCGCAGTCGGCCGCCGAGCGGGTTGCAGCACTCGGCTCCGCGGAGCTGGTGAACCTGTACGGCCCGACCGAGGTGACCATCAACTCGACGGCCCACGTGGTGGAGCGGTCGGGGACGGCGACGATCGCACCGATCGGTTCGCCGGCCTGGAACACGCGGGCCTACGTGCTCGACGCCCACCTGAACCCGGCGCCGATCGGTGTTCCCGGCGAGCTGTACCTCGACGGCGCGCAACTCGCGCGCGGCTACGTCAACAGCGCTGCGCTGAGTGCGGAACGGTTCGTCGCCGACCCGTTCGGTGATCCGGGTGTGCGGATGTACCGCACCGGTGACCTCGTCCGGTGGAACGAGAGCGGTGCCCTCGAGTTCGTGGGCCGCACCGACTTCCAGGTGAAGGTGCGCGGACTGCGCATCGAGCTCGGCGAGGTCGAGGAGGCCTTCGTCCGGCACGGCGACGTGGCGCAGGCAGCCGTGATCGTGCACACCAGTGAGGTGGGCGCGCGGCTCGTCGCCTATCTCGTGCCGAGGCCCGACGCGGCCATCGACCAGGCGGCGCTGAATGCCTTCGTCGCGGAATCGTTGCCCGAGTACATGATCCCGGATTCCGTGATGGTTCTCGCGGAGCTTCCGCTGGGCACCAGCGGCAAGCTCGACCGGCGCGCGCTGCCGGTGCCGGACTTCGCGTCGGCGGCCGAGTTCCGCGCGCCGCGCACCGACACCGAACGGGCACTCGCGACCGTGTTCGGGGAGCTGCTCGGCCGGGAGCGCGTCGGCATCGACGACTCGTTCTTCGAACTCGGCGGCGACAGCATCGTGTCCATCCAGTTGGTGGCGCGGGCGCGTTCGGCCGGTATCCACTTCACGGCGCGCGATGTGTTCGAGCGGCGCACCGTTGCCGAGCTGGCAGCAGTGGCCGATTCGGGCGAGTCCGCGGCAGCGGTACTGGCCGAGTACGAGGAGGGCGGCGTCGGAACGGTGCCGCTGACCCCGGTCGCCCGCAAGATGGTCGAGCGCGGCGGCGACTTCGACCGATTCGTCATGCCGTTGTTGCTGACACTGCCCGCCGGGATCGAACGCGAGCAGGTGATCGCGACGATCACCGCGGTGGTCGACCAGCACGACGTGCTGCGGTCGACACTGGTCACGGACGGTGCCGGGGACGCGCTCGAGATCGCACCTGCGGGCAGCGTCGATCTCGACGCCACCGTGCAGCGGGTGGAGATCGCGGCCGGCGCCGAGCCCGGTTCGCCGGAGTTCGACGCGGTGGCGGGCGGGGCATTCGATGCGGCGCTGGATCGTCTCGATCCGCGCACCGGGTCGATGCTCCAGTTCGTCTGGTTCGACCCCGCCGAGGCGGATCGGCGCGGACGGCTCCTCGTCGTGCCGCACCACCTCGTCATCGACTCCGTGTCGTGGCGGATCCTGGTGCCGGACTTCGCGACCGCAGGCGCCCAGATCGCCGCAGGCACGACGCCGTCGCTGGAGCCGGTCGGAACGTCGCTGCGGCGGTGGACCGACGGTCTGCTCGAGGCGGCGGCGACACCGGAGCGGGTGGCCGAACTCGCGGTGTGGGAACGGATGCTGACCGCTCCGGATCCGCTGCTCGGATCGGGTGAGCTGGACCTGCGCACCGATCTGGTCAGCACGCTGGAACGGACCCGGGTGGACGTGCCCGCACCGGTCACCGAGGCGTTGCTGGGCGGCACGCCGGGTGCGCTCGACGGTGAGATCGGCGACGTCCTCGCGGCGGCCCTCGCGTTGGCGGTGGCCGCGTGGCGGCGCGACCGCGGAGTCGAGGCCTCGTCGATGGTGGTCACGCTCGAGGGTCACGGACGTGAAGAGTCCGCGGTGCCGGGTGCGGATCTGTCGCGGACGGTCGGCTGGTTCACCACGATGTACCCGGCACGGCTCGATCTCGCCGGGGTCGACATCGCCGACGCCCTGCGGGGCGGTGCGGGCGCCGCGGATGCGGTGCGCGCGGTGCGGGATCAGCTGCGTGCGATCCCGGACCGGGGAATCGGATACGGACTGCTGCGGTACCTCAACCCCGACACGACGTCGGTGATGAGGAACTGGCCGGAACCGCAGATCGTGTTCAACTACATCGGACGCGTCAGCGCCGCCGAGGTTCCCGAGGCGGTCCGCGGACTCGACTGGCTGCCCGACTTCGAATCTCCCGTCACGGGTGGGTTCGAGAAGAGTGCGATGCCCGCCCAGGCCGTTCTCGACATCCAGTCGGTGATCTCGGAAACTGCTGAGGGCCTGCAGTTGTCGGCGTTCATGTCGTTCCCGCCCGGCATCCTCTCGGCGCCGGACGTGGACCGGTTCGGGCAGTTCTGGGTGGCGGCGCTCACCGCGCTCGTGGCTCAGGCCGAGAAGCGGTCCGGGAACTGATGTCCGAGCGCCCATGGTGGGAAGGCTCCGCGCCTTCCCACCACGGGCATCGTCAGTTCACGGGTCCGCCTCAGCGGCTCACCGCGGTTTCCCGCTCGACCCGCGACAGTTTCTCGGGGTTGCGCACGATGTAGAGCCCGGTGATCTTGCCGTCGTCCATCCGCACGGCCACGACGTCGTCGATCTCCCCGTCGAGCCGGACGATCAGCGCGGGGGAGCCGTTCATCTGCACGGGTTCGACCGATACCTCGCCGCCGATCCGGGGAAGGCCTGCCGCCAGCAGACGGCCCACCTTGTCGGCCCCGACGATGGGTCGCAGCACGGCCTGCTTGACTCCGCCGCCGTCACCGAGGAGGACGACGTCCGGTGCGAGCTGGTCGAGCAGGCTCTGCAGGTCGCCCGTCTCGAGCGCCCGTTTGAACGCATCGAGCGCATCCCGGGACTCGGCAGGGGAGACGACGCCCCGCGGCCGGCGCGCCGCGACGTGGGTCCGCGCCCGGTGCGCGATCTGGCGGACGGCGTCCGTGCTCTTGTCGACGGCGGCGGCGATCTCCCCGTACTCCAGAGCGAACACCTCACGCAGCACGAACACCGCCCGCTCGGTGGGTGCGAGTGTCTCCAGCACCAGCATCATCGCCATCGACACGCTGTCGGCCAACTCGACGTCCTCGGCCACGTCGGGCGCGGTCAGCAAGGGCTCCGGTAGCCAGGGGCCGACGTAGGACTCCCTGCGCCTGCCGACCGTGCGCAGCCGGACCAGCGCCTGGCGGGTGGTGATCCGCACCAGGTACGCCCGCTGATTCCGCACCGTGCCCAGATCGACGCCCGCCCACCGCAGCCACGTCTCCTGCAGGATGTCCTCCGCGTCGGCGGCCGAGCCGAGCATCTCGTAGGCGACGGTGAACAGCAGATTGCGGTGGGCGACGAACGCCTCGGTGGCGGGATCGGAACGGGCATCCGTGCTCCCGCCGCGATCGTCAGGTGTGGTCTGCGACGTGCCGGCCATGGCTGGCTCCTCTTCGTTCTCGACGGTGTCACACACCAGACACCGGGCCCCGCCGTTCTGTGACAACCGGACGGGAGCGGCTGTCACGGAAATCGGGCGGCTTCCCCCGCGACGTCAGGCCCACTCGTAGGACATCTCGCCCGCGACCCCGAGGTGCTTGCACAGTTTGTGGATGCCACCGAAATCCTGGACCAGCGCGGATCGCCGGGTGTCGTGTTCGGCGTCGTCGATCATCGCCTGACCGCCGTCGAGGTCCAGGATGTCGACGATGGTGTGCCAGGTCGAGTAGTCGTTGCTGCTGAAAGCGGTCATCGCGTCGACCAGCCCGTCGAGGAAGAGCCGCCGGTCGCCGGGGTTCAGGGTGTCGTAGACGACGCCCGCGATGTCGTCGGCGATCGAGGCGTGACAGTACTCGTCGCGATTGTGCAGCCGGACCGTCGCCCGGTTGACCGGCTGGATGACGTCGTTCTCGGAGATCAGGTCGAGGTAGGAGCTGATCGAGATCTCCGCCACGGTCATGAAGGCGAACGTCGTGATCGCCCGCTGCCTCGGATCGGCGGCCTCGGTCGTCGCCGCGCGCTGGCGGCGCAACGTCAGGACGTCGGGCAGGGCGTTATTGGGCATCGCCCAACCGCGTTGACGGCGCGTGACCGCGCTCGCGTTCAGGTGCATGAGGGTGTGGTACTGCTCGTCCACCATCGCCTGGTGGACGGCCACGGCGAACGTGTCTCCGAGCCCGGTGTCGAGGGCGTCGTGCGCGACGAGGTCGAACCCGGGATTGACCACGTACTGCTCGATGTCCATGACGTTCTTGTTGAACGCGATCCAGGCCCACGCCCGCAGCTGGTTCCTTTGCTCCTCGCCCATGCGGAGGAACCGGTCGTGATCGGCGAAGGGCAGCAACTCGTTCGGGTAGTCCTGCTTGCCGAGGTCGAACAGCGCGTCGAGGTCCGGTTCCGGCTTCTTCACGGTCGCCCGCTGCCCCCAGTTGCGGGCGAGCCGCGTCACGACGGCACTCTCCACCGGATCGGACGGGTCGTACTCCGGGAGCGAGGGAATGTTCCGGGTCGTCATGACGTATCTCCGTTCCGCGGCTGTCGGTGAACGAGATCGGTGAAGAGGTCGGCGCACAGCCGGACGAGGGGTTCGTTCCGGTCGCCGAGGGGGGACGTCGCGCGGGACATGAGCGCGGCGAAATCGTCTTCCGAACCCTGCTCGACGGTGTCGGTGAGCGTGGCGAGCGCGGCGGCGAGCGCGCGGCGGGCCTCACCGGCGAAGGGATTGCCGGCCTGGATGTCGTGGTAGACCTCCGGGACGCCGCCGCCGACCCGTGCGAGGAGCGCGAGCGAGACGAGATGCGGAGGGGTGCCCACCGCGGTGAGTTCGGCGCCGTCGACACCGAGTTCCGCGAGAGCGAGGCCGAAAGCGAGGACGCCGGCGTGTGTCAGTGCCTGGGTCGCTGCCGTGAGCCGGTCGTGGTGTTCGGCGTCCAGGCGGACCACCGAGGATCCCCAGCCGGACAGTGCGGACAGGAACCATTCGACCCCGGCGCCGTCCCGGTAGGTCACGGCCGCGACGGGGCGGCCCTCCGGTCCGAGGGACGGCGCGAACATCGGGTTGATGCCCACCGCGCCGCCCCGCAGTGCGCTCTCCCGCAGGGCCGCATCGAATCGAGATTTCACGGACAGCGTGTCGACCAGCAGGGCCTGCTCGCGCAACTCCGCGACGACGAACGGAATCGACTCCAGCGCGACGCTTTCGGGTATCGCGAGGATCACCGCATCGGCGTTCTGCACCACCGCCCGCATTTCCGGTGTCGGGTCGGTGACGTCGCCCTTCATCTGATCCGAGTCGGACCGGTCGGTGAACCGGATATCAATGGTGCGCACCGTGTTTCCGTCGGCGCGGAGCCGGGTTGCGAGCATCCGGCCGACATCGCCCGAACCGCCGATCAGTGCGACGGTCCGGGTGGATGCGGCCGGGACGTTCACTGCCCGATCTCGTTCGGCCGGTCTGCCGTCACGGACAGCGCCCGCAACATGGTGGCGGCCTTGACCATTGCCTCGTCGAACTCTTCCTCCGGGTCCGACAGCGCAGTGATCGCACCGCCGATGCCGAATGTCACCTCGGTGTCCGTGGCAACGATCGTCCGGATGACGATGGACAGGTCGGCCGTCCCCGTCAGCGAGAAGTAGCCGATCGAACCGGAATACACACCGCGCGGCCCGGACTCGAGCCGGTCGATGATCTCCATCGTCCGGATCTTCGGGGCGCCCGTCATCGATCCGCCGGGGAAGGCGGCCCGGACACACTCGACGACGGAGGCGTCGGCGCTGAGGGTTCCGCGCACGGTCGACACGAGTTGATGGACGGCCGCGTACGTTTCGACGTCGAACAGCTTCGGAACGTGCACCGAGCCGGGAACGCACACCCGGGCCAGATCGTTCCGCGTCAGATCGACGATCATCAGGTTCTCGGCGCGATCCTTCTCGCTGTCGAGCAGATCCTGCCGCAGCGCCGCGTCCTTGGCGGGGGTGGCACCGCGCGGACGGGTCCCCTTGATGGGTTTGGACTCCACCACCCGGTCCGCGCCGATCCGCAGGAACCGTTCGGGGGAGGCGCTGAGAACGGACAGTCCGGCGAACTGGAGGTACGCGCTGTACGGAGTGGGGCTGATGGAGCGCAGCAGTTCGAACGTGTGCAGGGGATCGATCGACTGGTCCACCGTCGCCATGTTGGTCAGGCACACCTCGTAGGACTCGCCGGTCCGGATCTCGCCGAGCGACGTCGCGATGTGGTCGAGGTACTTGTCGTGGTCGTGCCGCAGGGCGAGTTCGGCGGATTCCGGTTTCCGGATCGGCGGCACCGCGGTCGGCGGCTGGTCCGGCTCGGCCAGCCGGTGCAGCGCCGCCTCCATCTCGTCGAGCCAGCGGCGCAACTCCGGATCGTCCTGGTGATCGCTCAGGCACAGCGCGTACGTGCGCTCGTTCGAATGGTCGATGACCACGGCGCGGTCCGCGAACACCAGCGCGGCGTCCGGGGTGGGCGACTTGTGTGCCGCCGTTCCGCCGGTCTCGGCCTTCAACTCGTAGCCGAGGTATCCCACGTAGCCGAGGCCGAACGGCACACCCGGGAGTCCGGGCACCGACCGTGCCTGCAGTTGCCGTTCGAGGTAGTCGAAGAACGGTGCGTGCACCTGTTCGACCGGTAACCCCTCGCGCGTGATCCGGACGATCGCTTCGCTGACGTCGTACGTGATGTATTCGGCGCGCGGACCGGAACAGTTGCCCATGATCGTGAAACGCGAAGTCGGTTCCGACGCCGACGTCCCGTCGAGCCAGAACGCGTTGGGTCCGGACGCGAACAGATCCTCGAACGTGGTGCGGGGGTCGACTTCGTGGTCGACCCGCACCTGCTGGACCACGTACGGCGCGTGGGGGATCGGGATTCTGAGCAGGGAACCGTGCGTGGGTGTCCCGGAATGCGTCTGCGTGAGGTCGCGGAAGTTCGCGAGCAGTTCGTGGCCGAAGGCGGTGCTGATCGATTCGGGATGGAACTGGACTCCCCACAGCGGGCGGGTGCGGTGCCGCACGCCCATCAGGAGTCCGTCGGCCGTCCAGGCGGTGGCCTCGAGGTCGCCGGGGAGGTCCTCGACGATCAGCGAGTGGTAGCGAACCGTCGGGAACGGCGACGGAATGCCGGCGAAGAGTTCGGAACCGTCGTGGTCGACGAGGGACACGCGGCCGTGCATCGGTTCGGGCGCGAGCACCACCTTGCCCCCGAACAGCTGGCACAGCCCCTGGTGGCCGAGGCACACGCCGAGCACGGGGAGTTCGGTTTCCCTGATGATGCGGGCACTGATCCCGAAGTCGCGTTTCCGGTCCGGCCGGCCGGGGCCGGGGGAGATGACGATGTTGTCGAAGTCGGACCAGGGGATCGAACCCCACTCCACGTCGTTGTGCACGACCGTCGGCGGTTCCCCGTTCACCTCGGCCAGCAGGGTGAACAGGTTGTAGGTGAAGGAGTCGTAATTGTCGACCAGCAGCGTCCGGGTACTCATCACGACTCGACATTCGCAGACGGCACGGAACTGTGGCGAACCTGGTGGTTGCCGGCGTGGCTGTGGCTGCCGTTGTGGTTGCCATTGTGGCGGGGAGCCTCGTCGACGGTCTCCGCGTTGATCACGAGGTCCTCGAGCCGGCACGTCTCGGCGATGAGGAGGTCGTAGAGCGAATCGAAGAACTCCGGGGAGAGGGAGTGGCTGTCGGCGTACTGGCGCGCCCGTTCGTGGACGATGTGGATCCGTCCCGGCTGCATCATGGCGATGTGCTCGCGGCGCTTCAGTTCGCCGATCCGCAGGCACACTTCCAACCGCTGCCGGACCGCCTCGAGCAGGGTCGCGTCGACGGCGTCGAGTTCCGCGCGCAGACTCTCGAGTGCGTGCTGCGCCGAGGCGTCAGAATGCTCTCCGGAATCGTCGCCGTTCCGCTGTTCTACGGAGAAGTACATAATCGCCCCACTCACTCGATCGGCAGTAGCTCTCTCATCCCGACTATCGTGTGTCGTTGGTGGTTCGTTTCCATGAGCCTTCCGGATGGCCGGGAGTGCCGTGGTCGATCGGCCGAAAACGAACCTGGTGGGTTATCACCCCCGGGAGTCTCGATCTCAGGTTGAGACTTTGATGGACGGTTGGCTAACGTAACCTGAAGTCTATTTCCGCACACTCAGGATACGAGGAATATGCGTATATCGTCGGCCACTAGGGCTCTGTTGTGCGTGCTGGCAGGCATCGTGATGCTGGGCAGTGCGGCACCGGCGGCAGCGGATCCCGTGGAAGCGGAACCCGCGCCCGTGGTCGATCCGTCCGCGCTTCCCGGGGCCAACGACTGGAGCTGTAAGCCGTCCGCGGCGCACCCCCGTCCCGTCGTGCTGGTGCACGGCACCTGGACCGGCATGGTGGGGACGTGGAAGGACCTCGCTCCGGAGCTCAGCGCGGACGGCTACTGCGTCTTCGCCCTCAACTACGGACAGGCGGCCGGTCTGACCAAGGGCAACATGATGCGCATGTTCGGCGGCGCCGACATCGAGGAGTCCGCTCGGCAGCTCGCCGGGTTCGTCGAGCTGGTCCGCACCGCCACCGGTGCTCCGCAGGTCGACATGATCGGGCATTCGCTCGGCGGCACGGTGTCCCGTCAGTACCTGCGGTTCGAAGGCGGTGCCGACCGGGCGAACCCCGCGCTGAACAAGGTGCACTCGCTCGTCACGCTCGGCGCCACCAACCACGGCACCAGCTTCGGGGACGTCCAGTCGCTCGGTGCGATCGCGCAGGCACTGGGTGTGCCGGTCACAACGCTCGCCGGTGTCGCGGTCGGGCCGTCCTACATCCAGCAGATGGTGGGCTCGCCCTTCCTGCAGCTCCTCAACGCGGCGGGCGACACCGACCCGGGCATCGACTACACGGTGGTCGCCAGTCGCAGCGACACCGTGTCCACCCCTCCCGAGAACACGTTCCTGACAGCCGGTCCCGGGGCCGCCGTGCACAACATCTGGCTCCAGGACGGCTGCGACACGAACACCGCGGACCACGGCCAGCTGACCACCGATCCGCGGGCCGTGTACATCATCCAGCGGGCACTGGACCCCGGTTACGGAGACCGCAACCCCGCACCGTGCTGACCCGGCACGGGTGATCGGCGGCGCCGGTCAGTCCCAGATGCCGACCTCGTCGAGATGTGCGACCAGTCGCTGGGCGCCGTCGATGAAGTGGGCCTTGTTCTCGGCGCCGACCACGTCGGCCTTCCCGTCGGCGAGCGCGGCGATGAGGCGCCGGTGGCTCTCGACCGCCGACTCGCCCCAGGCCGGATCGGACGAATAGAACTGCACCGGCGTGTACCGGGTGGCGCTGAGCAGGAACCACGACAGCTTGCTCGCGTCGGCGAGATGGTTGATGACCCGGTGGAAGGAGAACTCGAGATCCTCGATGCGGTCGGCCTCGCCGTCCTCGACGGCCCGCCGCAGCTTCTCATTGATCGCGGTCAGCTCCTCGACGACCTCCGGGGTGACGGACCGCGTCGCGCGGACCGCGAGTTCCTCGGCGATCTGGCCCTGTAGCCAGAAGAGGTCGTGAATGTCGTCCCGGCTGAGCGGGGCGACCACGTAGCCGCGGTGGGGAACCAGTTCGACGAGTCCCTCGCCGCGCAGGGTCAGGAGCGCCTCGCGGACGGGTGTGACGCTGACACCCAGGTCCGCCGCCGTCTCGTCGAGGCGGATGAAGTCACCCGGGCGAACGCCCCCGGACATGATCAGGTTGCGGACGTGCACGGCGACGTCGTCCGACAACTGGGGTCGGCGGCGCAGGGTGCGGCCCGCTGGGGATCGTGACACGGAGGGCGATGCCATGGAGAACTCCTTCGATGCGGCAAACCAGCATAAACCGCAGTGGATGTTTACAAGCCGTAGGTCTTGCCGATGATGTCGCGCTGAATCTCGTTGGTACCGCCGTAGATGCTCGAGACGATGGTGGCGCGGACGTGCTTCTCCATGTCGAACTCGGTGGCGTAGCCGTACCCGCCCATCATCTGCATGCCCTCGAGCGCGACCTTCTTCGCCGTCTCCGTGACCTTCAGCTTGGCCATCGACGCTTCGCGGGCCAGCATCTTGTCGGGGTTCGCGTCGACGTCCTTGGCGACGCTGTACACGAGCAGTTTGCAGCACTCGATCTCCGTCGCGAGATCGGCGATGCGGTGGCGTAGCGCCTGGAACGATCCGACGGGACGCCCGAACTGCTTGCGCTGGGTGACGAAATCGAGGGTGTCCGCGAACGCGCGCTGCGCGGTGCCGAGCATCATGGCGGCGAGGATCAGGCGTTCGAAGTTCAGTCCGGTCATCAGCTGGCGCCAGCCGTTGCCGACCTCGCCCACCACCGCGTCCTCGGGGAGGACGCAGTCGGTGAAGTAGAGGTCGTTGACCTCCTTGCCGCCCATCGTGTCGATGCCACTGATCTTCAGTCCCGCGGTATCCGCGGGGACGTGGAACATCGTGAGGCCTTCGTGTTTGCCGTCGCCGCGCCCGGTGCGGGCCACGAGCAGGATGTTGTCGGCGAAGTGCGCATTGGAGCACCACGTCTTCTGGCCGTTGATCACCCAGCCGTCGGCGGTCTTCTCCGCGCGGGTGCTGAGGTTGCCGACGTCGGAACCGGCCTCCGGCTCGGACATCGAGATGGACTGCGACCGGCCTGCCACGATGCCGCGCAGCACGACGTCCTTCTGTGCGTCGGTTCCGAACTTCGCGTACGCGCCGCCGGTGATCAGGGTGGGCCCGATTCCGCCGATGGGCGCCATGCCCTTGGCGGCTTCCTCGAGCAGGATGCACATGTCGACGTGGCTCGCGGCCGAGCCGTCGTACTCCTCGGGGATGGTGATGCCCAGCCAGCCCAGCTTCGCCATCTTCTCGTAGAGGTCCTGATTGTGGTTGTGCTCGCCGTGATTCGTCAGCCTGTCGCGTTGCTCGCGGGTGCCGCTCTCCCGCTTGCAGAAATCGGCGATCGCCGCCGCGAAGTCCTTCTGTTCACTGGTGAATTCGACGCTCATGTCCGGGGAGCTCCTCGTGGGTGATGCGGGCGGCGAACAGGCCGGCCGGGGGTGACTGTGTGGGGCTTGCCGCGATGGGGTTACCCGCATACTGTGATGTCCACTACATTACATCACATCACATATATTTGATGTGATCTCGAGGGAGGATATCGACCATGCCACAGCAGGCGGAGACGACCGAGACGACGGCAGGCGCTCAGCCCACGGCTCCGACGGGGCCGGCGGAGTCGGCGCCGAAGACGTTCGCGTCCCTGGACCCGCGCGACGGCACCGTCCTGGCCGAGTACCCGATCGAGGGGGAGCGGGAGGTGCGCGCCGCCGTCGACGCGGCCCGGTCGGCCGCGCAGTGGTGGAACGCCCTCGGCTTCGACGGCCGCAAACAATGGCTCCTGGACTGGAAGAAGTCGATGGCACGGGACGGCGAGCAACTCGCCGCACTCGTCGCCGCCGAGACCGGCAAGCCCTACGACGACGCGCTGCTCGAGGTGATGCTCGCCATCGAGCATCTCGACTGGGCGGCGAAGAACGCGGGCAAGGTCCTGAAGCGGCGCAAGGTGCCCTCCGGTCTGGTCAGCGCGAACCAGGCCAGCAGCGTCGGGTACGAGCCGATGGGTGTGGTCGGTGTGATCGGGCCGTGGAACTACCCCGTCTACACGCCGATGGGCTCCATCTCCTACGCGCTGGCAGCGGGCAACACCGTCGTCTTCAAACCCAGTGAACTGACCCCCGGGGTCGCGGTGTGGCTCGCCGACAAGTGGAAGGCACTCATTCCCAATCAGCCTGTCCTGCAGGTGGTCACCGGCGACGGGTCGACAGGTTCCGCCCTCGTCTCCGCCGGCGTCGACAAGATCGCCTTCACCGGGTCCGCCGCCACCGGCAAGCGCGTCATGGCTGCCTGCGCCGAAACGCTCACGCCGCTGGTCGTCGAGGCGGGAGGCAAGGACGCCATGCTCGTCGACGCCGACGCGAACCTGGACGAGGCGGCCGGGTTCGCCGTGTTCGGGGCGATGGGCAACGCCGGACAGACGTGCGCGGGCGTCGAGCGCATCTACGTCGTCGACTCCGTCTACGACGAGTTCGTCCGGCTGGTCGCCGAGAAATCGAAGGTCCTGCGCCCGGGGCCACGGGACGCGGCGTACGGCCCCATGACGATGACCAGCCAGTCCGACGTGGTGCGCAGCCACGTCCAGGACGCACTCGACAAGGGTGGATCCGCGGTGGTCGGCGGACTCGACTCCATCGCGGACGGGTACGTCGGGCCCATCGTGCTGACCGGCGTTCCCGAGGACAGCACCGCGATCCGCGAGGAGACGTTCGGCCCCACGGTGGTCGTCAACAAGGTCGCCAGCCTCGACGAGGCGGTCGCGTTGGCCAACGGCACCACGTTCGGTCTCGGCGCATCCATCTTCACCAAGGACGCGACGAAGGCGATGCAGGCTGCGGAAAAGCTCAGGGCCGGTGTCGTGACGATCGGTTCGGTGCTCGGGTTCGCCGGCGTGGCGGCGCTGCCGTTCGGCGGTGTCGGAGATTCGGGCTTCGGCCGCATCCACGGCGCGGACGGTCTGCGTGAATTCAGCCGGGTCAAATCCATCGCCCGGCAGAAGTTCGCGGCTCCGCTGAACCTGCTCACCATGCAGCGCAAGTCGCGGGACATGAAGATTTCCGCCTGGATGTTGAAGAACCGACACGGACGCTGATCGCGGGAGGGCATCCACATGCTGACGAAGACCATGCGCACCGGCACCGGTGCGCCGGGCGGGGTTCCACGGGGCAGGCACGGCTGGCAGCGCCGGATCGAGGAACTCGACCCGGTCAGGGACCACGAGGAGATCCACCGCATCACGGCAGGCTTCGAGTTTCCGTGGGACTACCAGCGGTCCCTCGAGTTCGCACTGTTCCGAACGTATTGCGTCCCCACGATTTCGGAACTGCTGCAGCGCACCGGCGAGTTCGAGAAGCGACCGCAGAAGCGATACGACGACACCGCGTTGCTGATGGCCGAACTCGTCGAACACGGCTACGACTCCGAACGCGGCATCGAATCACTGCGCGTCGTGAACCGCATGCACGGCAAGTACGAGATCGACAACGACGACATGCTGTACGTGCTGACCACCTTCATCTACGAGCCGATCGACTGGATCGACCGGTTCGGGTGGCGGCGGCTCACCCCGAACGAGCGTCTTGCATGCTTCCACTTCTACCGTCAGGTGGGGGTTCGCATGGGGATCAGGAACATCCCCGAGACCTTCGAGGACTTCTACCGGTTCAAGGCCGAGTACGAACGGACACACTTCCGGTACACCGACGACAACCATCGGGTCGGCACCTACACGCTGACGCTGTTCTGCTCCTGGTTTCCGGCGGCACTCCGGCCGCTCGTCGCGCAGGGTGTCTACGCCCTCCTCGACCCGATGATGCTGGCGGCGTTCGGATTTCCCGCAGCCCCGCACTGGCTGCAGAACGCGTCCCGACGTGCGCTGCGGATCCGGGCGCGGTTCGTGCGCCTCCTGCCACCGCGCCGCGAATCGAAGGCCGCACGCGATCCGCGCAACCGGACCTACCCCGGATACCCGGTGGGCTACCGCCCCCGTGACCTCGGCGCGGACAACGACAAGCAACGAGGAGCCCGCCGGCGGGCAGCATGAGAACTGTGTCCCTGGGCGATTCGCCCAGGGGCACATGCTCAGTGACCCAGCAGCACGGCCGTCATCAGGGTGTGGAGCCGGGCACGCGACTCCTCGCGGGTGTCGAAGTGGACCAGTCGGCCGATGTCGAGAACCAGCCCCAGCGCCGCGTGCACCAGAAACCGTGCCTCCGGCGCCGAGAGTTCGGACCGCACGGCGGTCACCAGGTGGACCCATTCCTCGACGTGCAGGCGCTGCACGTTGCGGAGATTGGTGCGCTCGTTCTTCGGGAGGTTCCCGATCTCCGCGAAGTAGACCGACAGCACTTCCGGGTTCCCGAACGAGAGTTCCAGGTACGACTCGGCGAGTTTGCGGAGCGCATCTTCGGGGCCGGTGGCGGCCGACAAGGCCGCCGAGGTGGCTACGGCCAGCCGGTCGGACGCGCGGTAGAACACCGCTGCGAGAAGATCTGCCTTGCTGGGGAAGTGGCGGTACACGCTCGACGCGTTGATGCCGGCCGCGGCGCCGATCTCTTCGATGCTCGAGTCGTGGTAGCCGTGCCGGTCGAAGATCTTGACGGCCTCGTTGATGAGCAATTCACGCTTGGACGTCACGGCCAGGCCGCGCACCGCACCTGCGCCTGCGTTCTCTCCTTCGGTCGGGACGGCGGGAGGCAGTGTCGCGCGCAGGATCGATTCACAGGCAGACTTCAGAAGCGCGTCGAGTCGGCGCGTCGCGAGGGTGGTGCGATGTGCGCTGATGCTCGCCATCACGCTCAGTGTCGACGCCCCCAGCGTCGTCGCGTCGACGGCGGTGAGTTCGGGGCGAATCTCGCGCAGCGGCGCGGCCACGCACTGCGTGACGTGCACGAAGACGTCGCGGATGCGGGTGCGATCGTCGGCCTCGAGGTACCGGCCCTCCCAGCGGTAGAGCCCGGCGACCTTGCGGTTCTCGATGCTGATTGCGACGAGCGCGGAGATCAGATGGTCGAGTCGGTCCCCGGGCTCGAGGTCGGCGACGCCGCCCCGTGCGCCGTCCGCGGTTGCCTGGAGCGCGTCGGCCGTCGTCGTCGCCGCGTGGACGAACAGCGCGTACTTGTTGGGATAGTGCCGGTACAGGGCGGGACCGGAAATGCCGATGGTGGCAGCGATCTCGTCGACACCGACCGCATGGTAGCCGCGCTCGCTGAAGGCTTCGGCTGCGACGTTCGCGATCTGGGCCTTGCGATTCTTGGGGCGGCGGCGGATCGGCCGGTCGGTCGCGGCACCGGCCGCCGTGCTGGTCCGGGCCACGGTCACCTCCAGTAGTGGGCAGTCGTCTGCCAATTCCTCTGCCGGTCATCTTAACCGAGACTCCCGCACCGACGAGCCTCGGATGGTCACCCTGCGCTGGAGTGTTCGCCCGGCGTCTCGATGAATCGCCAGTAAGACAGTACGAAAAGTGTTCCGAGAGGTATTGACACGTACCGAACGACACTAATAAGTTAACAACAATTCGCGTGCGACGATGGCTTCTTCCGTCGCCCGCCTTCCCCCGGCCTCGCAGGTCGATTCCCTCGGAGGTAGCTGGCGTCATGAGTGCACCACGGCAACTGTCGACCGTCCCCGCCGTCGCAGCCGACGGTCTCCGGGTGGTCGTGGACGGCGGGATCCTCCGGATCACGATCGATCGGCCCGACCGGATGAATGCACTCGATCTGGCACACATGACCGCACTCGGCGACGTGCTCGAAGGCGCGCCGGCGGATCCTGCCGTCCGCGTCGTCGTCCTCTCGGGTGCGGGCGCGGCATTCTGCACCGGCGCGGATCTCGCGGCGGCGGCCGCAGCGGGCGGCCGGGAGGCGCCGCCGGAGCGCGCTGATCGCCGCCTCGATCGGCAGGGCCAGGGCCAGGGCCATCGCGCTGACCAAGCAGGCTCTCACGGCGACCACGCTGACGGAACTGGACCCGGCGCTGGGCCGCGAAAGGCCGGCCAGACCGAATTGCTCCAGTCGCCGGACTTCGCCGAGGGGGTCACCGCCATGCTCACGAAACGTGCTCCGAACTTCGGCAGCTGATGCGAATTGTGGTTAACAAGACCGTTTCGATAGACGTCGACATCTGTAATACTCGTCACAGCCTCCGTGTGGGGCCCGAGGGGCGAACTCGAGTACAGCGAAGGGACCACCACCACATGTCATCACGTAGCGAGACGCTCACGCAGCCACTGCAATCCCGCCGCAACCACTGGAACAACTGGGTTGCCACCCACGCCCGGACGAAGCCCGGCCATCCCGCGTTCCGCCATCTCGGGCAGAGCACGTCCTGGCGCGAACTGCACGAGCGTTCGCAGGCCCTCGCGGCGGCGCTGTCCCGGCGCGGGGTGAACTTCGGCGACCGCGTCCTGCTGCTCACGCTCAACCGCACCGAATTCTTCGAGGCGGTGCTCGCGATCAACGCGCTGGGCGCGATCGCGGTCCCGGTCAACTTCCGGCTGACACCGCCCGAGGTCGCCTTCATCGCACGGGACTCGGGCGCACGAGCCGTCGTCACCGAGCCCGCGCTCGCGCCTCTCGTTTCCGCTGTGCGGCAAGATGTTCCCGATCTCGGCCTCGCGATCGTCATGGGCGCGGAGACCGAGGGCGACGTTCTCGGTTACGAGGACCTCGTCGCGGAAGACGGTCCCGCCTTCGCCCCCGTCGACCTGCCGGAGGACACGCCGTCGCTCATCCTCTACACCTCCGGCACGACCGGAACACCCAAGGGTGCGGTGCTGTCGCACTCGAACATGGTCGGGCAGTCCATCACCTGCATCCGGGCGATGCGCTACGACAGGGGCGACGACGTCGGGTTCCTCGCGTCCCCGGTGTTCCACGTCGCCGCCCTCGGTTCGGTGGCCCCGATGCTGATGCTCGGCGCCACGACCGTGATCCACCCCCTCAAGGCGTTCGACCCTACCGAGATGCTCGACGTGTGGGAGCGCGAGCGCATCACCACGGTGTTCCTCGTTCCGGTGCAGTGGCAGGCCGTTTGCGCCGACCCCACTGCCGCGGGCCGCGACCTCGCCCTCCGCGTCATCAGCTGGGGTGCCGCACCCGCATCGGACACCGTCCTGCGCGCCATGGCGGAGACTTTCCCGAAGGCTCTCGTCGTGGCGGT
Organism: Rhodococcus sp. P4_B6; assembly: GCF_056402215.1. Lineage (NCBI taxonomy): Bacteria > Bacillati > Actinomycetota > Actinomycetes > Mycobacteriales > Nocardiaceae > Rhodococcus > Rhodococcus sp. P4_B6. The sequence continues at coordinate 68,461 of NZ_JBFUHV010000036.1, forward strand.
GTTCGGGCAGACCGAGATGTCCCCGATCACGTGCGTGCTCGACGGCGACGACGCGATCCGCAAGCTGGGCTCGGTGGGCAAGCCCGTCCCGACCATCCAGACGCGGATCGTCGACGACGAGATGAACGACGTCGCCCCCGGCACCGTGGGCGAGATCGTGTACCGCGGCCCGACCATGATGCAGGGCTACTGGCAGAACCCGGCCGCGACGGCGGACGCGTTCGCCGGCGGGTGGTTCCACTCGGGCGACCTGGTGCGGCAGGACGAGGAAGGCTTCGTCTACGTGGTGGATCGCAAGAAGGACATGATTATCTCCGGCGGCGAGAACATCTACTGCGCCGAGGTGGAGAACGTCCTGTTCGGGCATCCGAGGATCCGGGAGGCCGCCGTGGTCGGCAGGCCCCACCCCAAGTGGACCGAGGTGCCCGTGGCGATCGTGGCGCTCGACGACGACGGCGACGATCTGACGGTCGACGAACTCGCCGCGTGGCTCGAAGACAAACTGGCCCGTTACAAGCATCCGAAAGACGTCGTCGTCGTCGACGCCCTCCCCCGGAATGCCAGCGGCAAGGTCGTCAAGGGTGAGCTTCGAAACGCCCACGGCGCACACGACGTCGCGGTCGTCTGACCCCGATTCCCATACTGCTCGACGCCGGTCACCGATCGCAGGTGACCGGCACCGGGGGAGGACCGCGTGACATTCCAGCTGCCACCCGCCAAAGGGCCCGTCAGCCATTTCGCCAACGAAGTCGGTGCGCTCATCGGGTTCTCGATCGCGACCACGGTGGCCGCCGTCCGAGTTCTGGTGCGGCGCAAACTGGCCTGGCGGGAACTGCTGGACCAGGCCTGGCGGATCGCCTCGGTCACGTCGGCGCCGGCCCTGCTGCTGATGATCCCCATCGGAGTCCTCATCGCCGTCACGATCGGCAGCCTCGCCGGTCAGCTCGGCGCCGAGGGGTACACGGGGGCGGTCGTCGGGTTCGTGATCGTCGGGCAGGCGTCCGCGCTGGTCTGTGCGCTGATGCTGGCCGGGGTGGGCGGGTCCGCGATCTGCGCGGACCTCGGCTCGCGCACGATCCGCGAAGAGGTCGAGGCCATGGAGGTCCTCGGACTCGATGTGATCGAGCGGCTCGTGGTTCCGCGGGTGCTCGCCGCGGTGCTGGTCGGTGTCGCACTCTGCGCCATGGTCACCGCCGTCGGAGTGTCGGCGTGCTTCCTTTTCCAGGTGGTCGTCCAGAACAGTTCGGCGGGAAGTTTTCTCGCGGCACTGTCCCAGTACACGCGGCTGTCGGATTTCGTGGTCGCCCTCGTCAAGTCGATGGCGTTCGCGGTGACGTCGGCGCTCGTCGCCAGCTTCAAAGGGCTGCACGCCAAAGGCGGACCCAGCGGTGTCGCCGACGCCGTGAACGAGGCCGTCGTGCTCGCCTTCATCCTCGTGTTCATCGTCAACACCGTGCTCAGTCAGCTCTATTCCGTTCTCGTCGTCCCCGTAGGTGGTTACTGATGGTCGTGAGTATCCGATCGCCCGCAGCACACTGGGTGCGGTCCAGGGTCCGGCAGCCCCTCGAACTGATGACGGGACTGGGCCGGGAATTCACGTTCTACGGCAGCGTGATCGCAGGCGTCCCCCTCGCGGTCGTAAAGTACTGGCGGCACATCATGCGGCAGATCGGCGACATCAGTTTCGGTGGTGCGACCCTGCTCGCCGGCGGCGGAGCGATCGGAGTCGTCTTCGCGATGTCCGCGGTCGCGGCGACGCAGGTGGGCATCGAGGGGTTGCGCGGACTGGACCTGCTCGGAATGGGGTCGCTGTCCGGGCTCCTGTCCGCGATCCTCAACACCCGCGAACTCGCGCCCGTCATCGCCAGCATCGCGCTCGCCGCGAAGGTCGGGACGGGGTTCACCGCACAGCTCGGCGCGATGCGCATCTCGGAGGAGATCAGCGCGCTGGACGCGATGGCGATCCCGTCGCTGCCGTTCCTCGCGAGCACCAGGCTGGTCTCGTGCCTGGTCTGTGTGGTGCCGCTGTACGTCGTCGGGCTGCTGTCGTCCTATTTGGCTTCGCGACTGGTGATCGTCACGTTCAGCGGGCAGTCGGCCGGAACCTATGACTACTACTTCCACCTCATGCTCACGCCCACCGACGTCGCGTACTCGTTCGTGAAGGCGATCGTGTTCGCGACGATCATCGCGCTCGTGCACTGCTCGTACGGGTATCACGCCTACGGCGGGCCCGAGGGCGTCGGCCGGGCGGCCGGGCGCGCGCTGCGTACCAGCATCCTCGCCATCGGCATCGTCGACCTGCTGCTGACGCTCACCCTGTGGGGTCTCGTCCCCTCCGCCCCCGCTCTGGGGTTGCCGTGATGCGCGGTCGCCCGGGAGGTCCGGGCAACGGTGCCCTCGCGGTGCGGGGTGTGATCGGAGTGGCGGTCCTGGCCGTCGGATCGGCGCTGCTGGTCGGTTTCGGCACCGGTGCGATCGTCACCGACCCCGTGGTGACGGCGACGCTTCCGGCGGACGCCGGTGCGGTGAAGGCGCACACCACGGTGTCCTACAAGGGCGCAACCGTCGGCACCGTGTCGAGCGTCGACCCCGGACAGGACGAGACGGGCATGGACATCAGTCTCCGCCCCGAACAGATGCAGCACATCCCGGCGTCCGTCCAGGTGCGGGTGGTGCCCCGCACGTTGTTCGGCGACCAGACCGTCGAGCTGGTGTCCACCGCGGGAACCGGCGGTGCGCGGCTCGAGGCCGGTGCCCGGCTGCAACCTGACACGTCGGCCGAGACCGTCCAGATGTACGACCTGTACTCGAAGGTCTATGACCTGGTGTCCCGGGTGAAGCCCGAGCAGATGCAGGCCGCGCTCAGCGCCGTCGCCGACGCATTGCGCGGGCGCGGCGAACAATTGGGGCACACCATCGACAGCCTCCACACGGTGGCGCAGTCGACCGCGCCTCTCGTCGACTCCCTCGCGGAGCGCGCGCCGCAGATCGCACGGATCAGCGAACAGCTGGCGACGGCCGCACCCGACGTCCTCGCAAGCATGGACGCGGCGGTGTCGCTGTCGAACACCCTCGTCGAGAACACCGGCAGCTTCACCGGTTTCCTCGCCGCCTCCCTCGTCGTGACGAGGAACTCCGGCGACGTCCTGGAGCAGAACGCGGACAACATGATCGCGGTGGCACTGAATGTCTCACCGACCCTGGGCACCATGGCCGGCAAGTCCGACCTGCTGCGGGCGACGCTGGACGAGGCGGGTCCGCTCGGTGACGCCGGCGCCGCCGTCTTCTCCACCGGTACGTTCGCGGTGCGGGTCGCCGCCGACCTGTCGAACCCGCGGCCCTACAGCTCGTCCGACTGCCCGCGGTACCCCGGCCTGAACGGACCGAACTGCGGGGGCGGTGGCGGAGGATGAGCGTCCGGAACTCGGCAATCAAACTGGCGGTCTTCGCCGTCTTCGGAATTCTCTCCGCGGTCCTCGTGGTGAACACACTGCGGGTGCCGGTGGAGGGACCGACCGTCGCGTACAAGGCGTTGTTCACCGACGCCCAGGGGGTGACTGCCGGCAGCGACGTCACCATCGCCGGTGTGCGGGTGGGACGGGTGGCTTCGGTCGACATCGTCGACGGCGACGCCGGAAGCGCCACCGCCCTGGTAAATTTCGAGGTGCAGCGCGATCAGACTCTGCCTTCCGGCACGACAGTCGCGATCCGATACGGCGACCTGCTAGGGATCCGGTATCTCGATCTCGCGGCCGGTTCGTCGGGCGAGGAGGGCACCCTCGCGGAGGGCGACACGATTCCGCTCGACCGGACGTCGCCCGCACTCGATCTCACGAGTCTCTTCAACGGATTCAAGCCGCTGTTCGACGCGATCGACCCGAAGCAGGTC
>NZ_JBFUHV010000037.1:0-71899 GCF_056402215.1 Rhodococcus sp. P4_B6
CTGCCGTCCCGGTCGAGCCCGCCGCTCGCCACGCTGACCGACCTCGGATCGTCACTCGCGTGATCGATGCCATCAACGCCGAGCCCGACCGGTTGTGGACCGCAGCGGACATGGCCGACGTAGCCGGGGTCAGCGTACGGCGTCTGCAGGAGGGCTTTCGCATCTACCTCGGCAAGACTCCCCGCGAATGCCTGACCGAGATCCGCCTTGCCGGCGTCCGGGCCGAACTCGCCTCGGGCTCGGCCCGTTCGGTGACCGACGTTGCGCTGAAATGGGGGTTCACTCATTACGGCCGGTTCGCCGCCGCGTTTCGGCAGCGCTACGGTGTGCCACCCTCGTCGTTGTTGCATTGACCCTTCATCCGCGGCGCGATGCCCGCACCGGCGTAAGCTCCTGGTCAGGTCTTCCCGCCAACTGGAGGATGTGCTGAGCGCCGACGAAGGGGTGTCCGCCGACACCACGGACACCGATTCACCACCGGCCCCGAGGGCCGGGTTGGATCTGCACCTCGAGCGGCCCGCCGGCCGGGTCCGCGGCAGCGTGATGGACGCTCTGCGTGACGCCATCCGTTCGGGCCGGCTTCCCCCGGGCACTCGGCTGCCGTCGAGTCGCGCGTTCGCCGCGGACCTGGGCATCGCGCGGAACACGGTAGCGCGGGCGTACTCGGAACTCGTAGAGGAAGGTTGGCTGACGTCACAACACGGCTCCGGCACGACGGTGTCCCGCCGTTCCGCGGGGGCCGTGCGGGCCGAAGGGTTTCGCGTGCGGAGGCTGCCGGCGCGCCGCCCGGACCACGATCTGCGACCGGGCCAGCCCGACCTGTCGTCGTTCCCGCGCGGGCAGTGGAGCCGCGCCGTCAAGCAGGCGCTCCACACGGTCCCGTCCGAGGCGTTCGGTTACGCGGACCCGTACGGCCGCCCCGAACTGCGCCTGGCGCTTGCCGAGTACCTCGCGCGGGCCCGCGGCGTCGTCTGCGGGCCCGACAACATCATCGTCTGCTGCGGTGCCGCCGAGGGGCTGACGCTGCTGGCCCGCGCGCTGGCCGGTGCCGGGGTTGCCTCCCTGGCGGTCGAGTCCTACGGGTTGCCGACGCACCGCGAAGCACTGCGCACGGCAGGGTTGCACTGTCCGCCGCTGGCCGTCGACGCCGGTGGCGCCGACGTCGCCGCGCTCGACGGCATGCAGGAGGTGGGCGGCGTGCTGCTCACCCCGTCACACCAGTTCCCGACCGGCGTACCGCTGCGCTCCGACCGGCGCGCGGCCGTCGTCGACTGGGCACGCAGAACCGGCGGTGTGATCATCGAGGACGACTACGACGGGGAATTCCGCTATGACCGCAGCCCCGTCGGCGCGCTTCAGGGTGTCGACCCGGAACGGGTGGTGTACATGGGCACCGCGAGCAAGTCCCTTGCCCCGGGCCTTCGGCTCGGCTGGCTGGTCCTTCCCGACCGGCTCGTCGAGACGGTGGCACGCCAGAAGGGCGAGACCGAGGCCACTTGCGGCTTCGTGGACCAGCTGGCGATGGCCGAGTTCATCCGAACCGGGTCCTACGACAAGCACATTCGCGCGATGCGCGCGCAGTACCGCCGCCGGCGGGAGCAACTCGTCGGAGCGGTCGGCCGGTCGTCGCCTGCCAATCGCGTGACCGGTCTGCCTGCGGGCCTGCACGTGCTGCTGCACCTGGCCGGCGGCAACGAGAGCGCCGCCGCGCAAGAACCGGCGTGGCGGAATCTCGCTGTCGAGGGCCTCGCGCTCTACCGCCATCCCGAAGTCGACGTCGACCGCGACGGTCTGGTCGTCGGCTTCGCCGCGCCGGCGCAGAGCGCATGGCCTGCCGCCGTGGAGGCATTGGTTCGGCAACTCCCGTGAGTGGACCCCGAATTCGGTGTGCAAGTGGCCCATGCGGCGGCTCGCTACCGTACTAGCCTCAGAGCATGCTGAATGCCGGAAACGTCAAGGTCACCGATCTGCTCTGCGCCACCCCGCCCGCGATTCCCGAGGGTTCGCACGCGATGACACAACTGGTCGAACTCCCACCGGCCGATCCTGGACTCTCGCCGCATCGCCACTCCGGACCGGTGTTCGGCTACGTACTGGAGGGCAGCATCTTCTTCGAATTGGAAGGCGAAGAACCCAGGGTAATCGTTGCGGGCGAGGCATTCTGGGAACCCGGCGGTGACGTCGTGCACTACCAGGTCTCCAATCCCGATCCACAGGCCTGGAGCCGGTTCGTCGCCGTGTGCATCTGCGCTCCCGACGTGGACATGATCACCATGCTCGAACCGGAAGAGATCATTGCCCGCGACTATCTGCGCCACCCCAGCGCACGTCAGCACCAGGGCTGAGCACCGCCGCGACGACACGTCGCGCAATCGAAACGAAACGAAGTGAGGTTTTCATGCAAGCGGTCATCGCGTCCGACCACAAATCCGGTGTCAGTGGACTGTCGGTGGCGGAAGTTCCGTACCCTCATGCGGCAGAGAACGACGTCATCGTCCGCGTTCACGCCGCGAGCTTCACACCCGGTGAGCTCGACTGGCCCGGCACCTGGTCCGACCGTGCGGGGCGCGACCGGGCACCATCCATTCCCGGACACGAAGTCTCCGGAGTCGTCGCTGAATTGGGTTATGGCACGACCGGTCTGACAATCGGTCAGCGCGTGTTCGGGGTCGCCGACTGGACCCGTAACGGTACGCTCGCGGAGTACGTCGCGGTCGAGGCCCGAAACCTGGCGCCGCTGTCTAGCGGAGTCGATCACACCGTGGCCGCCGCCCTGCCGATCTCCGGGCTCACCGCGTGGCAGGCGCTGTTCGATCACGGGCGACTCGCCGCGGGTCAGACCGTACTGATCCATGGTGCGGCCGGCGCGGTCGGTTCGATGGCAGTGCAACTGGCGCTCGAGGCGGGCGCCCGGGTCATCGGCACCGGTCGTGCTCGGCACGGTGACACGGTTCTCGGTCTCGGCGCCCACGCTTTCGTGGATCTTGATCGGCACCGGCTCGAAGATCTCGACGAGGTCGACGTGGTACTCGATGTCATCGGCGGCGAAACACTCGACCGTTCAGCGAAACTGGTGCGTCCCGGTGGTGTCCTCGTCACCATCGCGGAGCCCCCTCGGGTGATGCCCGAGCAGGGACGGGCGATATTCTTCGTCGTCGAATCCGATCGTGAGTGCCTGGTCCGCCTCGAGCGCCGGGTCCGTGACGGTCGTCTGCGGCCACCTGCAACAAGCGTGCGGCCTCTCTCCGAAGCTGTCGCTGCCTTCGATTCCCAGCACGGTGCGGGCAAGCCGGTCATCCGGATAGCGGCAGATGATCTGGGGTGCACCGGATCACGGGCAGAAGGACATTGACGGCTATCCGCCTTCCCCCTTTCACGAAGGAACATTCGATGCCCCAGTACCTCGACGGTCGACGCGTCCCATTCGACAGCACCGACCCCAACTCCACAGGACGCGTAGCCGTCATCGTCCTGTTTTCGGCCGTTGTCGCCATGCTCCTTCTCATGGCGCCCGCCGCGGCAAGCCAACTGCAACTGCAGCTCGCACTGAGTCCGTCGCAGACGGGTGATCTGTTCGCTGCGGAGCTCGGTGCGATGAGTATCGCGTCGATTCCCGCGCTGTGGTGGATGAAGAAGTACAACCTCCGCACGATGTCCACGATCTTCGGGACGATCTTCATCATCGGCAATATCGGCTCGGCCTACATCGGCGACTATGGGACTCTTGTTGCGGTTCGATTCCTGACCTCCCTTGCGGGCGGATCGCTGATGGTCCTGTGCATGTCACTCGCAGCCCAGACCAGGGACCGCAACCGTGTCTACGGCCTGTGGCTGATGGGGCAACTCTGCTTCGGTGCGATCGGACTGGCCGTACTCCCGAAGTTCTTCGACACTTTCGGGATCGGCATCGCATATTGGGTTCTCGCCGTTCTCATGATGGTCGTCCTCCCACTCGTCCGCTTCCTGCCGCAACGCAACATTTTCGCGGGCCGCGCCGGCGCCGAAGACTCGGTCCCCACACCCAACTACGCTCTCCGTGCGACCCTGGGCCTGATTGCGCTGCTTGCCTTCTACGTCAGCCTCAGCGGCATCTGGACGTTCCTCGGTGGCATCGCGGGCGCGTCGATGATCGACAACGAAACCTCGAGCGTGATCCTGTCGATCGCCACCGTGCTCGGCATCGCAGGATCGGTCGGGGCCACCGTTCTGGGTGCACGCCCGAGCACCCGAATCAATCTCCTCGTGGGCTACCTCGCGATGACCCTGTCGGTCGCTCTGCTGGCGGGAATACCCGGGGTTCTCCGATTCACTCTGGCCGCGTTGCTCTTCAAGTTCACCTGGACCTTCATCCTGCCTTATCTCATGGCCACCCTCTCCGGGTTGGATCGGTCCGGGCAGCTGGTGAACCTGGCCAACCTCGCGATCGGCGGCGGATTCGCACTCGGCCCGTTGATGGGTGGACGCCTCGTCGAAAGCGCCGGAGGGTACGGCACGCTCATCGCGGTCAGCGTCGCAGGACTGGTCCTGTCCCTGGTGCTGATCCTCGTCGCTCAACCCCAGCGCACCGCTGCCGCGAACTCCACGGTCGCGGTGTCCCACATGGTCGAGTAGTCCGAGGGGCGGGCAGGGCCTGCGAGTACGCTGGCGCGGTCGAGAAGGAGAGGTTGTGCCCATGAGTGAGCCGTACGCAGTCGTCGGAGCGACGGGTGGTCAAGGAGGCGCTGTCGTCGACGCGCTGCTCGAGCGAGGGCGTGAGGTCCGAGCGCTCGTCCGTCGAAGCTCCTCTCGCTCAGAGGCGTTGCGCCTGCGAGGCGTCGACATCGCCGTGGCTGACATCACCGACCGGGCGGCGATCGCGTCTGCGGTCGACGGGTGTGCGGGCGTGTTCGCCATGACAACGCCTTTCGAAGACGGCCCGGAGGCGGAGATCGCTCAGGGCGCCGCGCTCGTCGACGCGTTCGGTGATTCCGGTGTTCCCCACGTGGTGTTCTCTTCGGTGGCCGACGCGGACAAGAGCACCGGGGTGCCACATTTCGAGACGAAGGCCGTGACCGAGGCGTTGCTGCGAGAATCATCGGTCTCGTACACGATCGTCGGGCCGACCTACTTCTACGACAACCTGCTCGGCGGCCTCGACGGCATCCGCCACGGCCGGCTCGACCTGCCTCTGCCCGTCGATACCCCGCTGCAGCAGTTGTCGCGCCGAGACCTCGGTCGGTTCGTCGCCCTCGTGTTCGACGATCCGGACCGATTTGCCGGGACGAGAGTCGACCTGGCTTCGGATGATCCGACGCCACGTCGAATGGCCGAGGTGCTCGGTGAGGTGCTGGGCACACAGGTACATGCGCATTCGTCCGACGCGGACGCCATCGCATCGCCGGACATGCGCGCGATGTTCCGCTTCCTCACCGACACGGGGTACGACGCGAACATCGGCGAACTGCGCCGGCTCTACCCCGAGGTGGGCTGGCAGAGCTTCGCCGATTGGGCGGCCGAGTTGGCCTGAGGTCCGCGGCGAGCATCGGCGCGTATTCGACGACTGTGGCGGTCGCCACGATTATGTAATATGGAGGTCGGAGCCCGGTACTCGAACACCAGCAGTGAGGACGGCCATGGGCGTGCAGGCCAACACCAGAGCCATCGAGAAAGAGATCGTCACCGATTTCAGCGAGCGGATGAGTTACGGCTCGTACCTGGACCTCGACACCCTGCTGAGCGCGCAGAAACCGGTGAGCAGGCCCGAGCATCACGACGAACTGCTGTTCATCATCCAGCACCAGACCACCGAACTCTGGCTGAAGCTCGTCCTGCACGAAACCCTCGCGGCCCGGGACGCGTTCGATGCGGACGACATCGGCAGGGCGCTCAAGTGCGTGGCGCGCGTCAAGCACATCCAGAAGACGCTGACCGAGCAGTGGTCGGTGCTGGCCACGCTGACGCCCACCGAGTACTCCGAGTTCCGGCAGTTCCTCGGCAATTCGTCCGGGTTCCAGTCCTATCAGTACCGCGCCGTCGAGTTCGTGCTCGGCAACAAGAACGCCGGAATGCTGAAGGTGTTCGAGGCCGATCCCGCCGCCCACGAACTGCTCGACCGGCTGCTCCGTGAGCCGAGTCTGTACGACGCGTTCTGGCAGTGCCTGTCGCGGCTCGGGTACGACGTGCCGGCGTCCGCGCTGCACCGCGACGTGACCGCCGCCTACAGCCTGAACGACGACCTGATGCCGCTGATCAAGTTCGTGTACGAGAACTCCGAGGAGCACTGGGCCGTCTACGAGGCGTTCGAGGAGTTCGTCGACCTCGAGGAGAACTTTCAGCTGTGGCGCTTCCGCCACATGCGCACGGTGCTGCGGACCATCGGGATGAAGTCCGGAACGGGAGGATCCAGCGGTGTCGGGTTCCTGCAGAAGGCCCTCGAACTGACGTTCTTCCCGGAACTGCTGGCCGTGCGCACCGAGATCGGGCGATGATGACCACGTCGACGGATGTGCTGGCGGCCCGGGCCGGGGAACTCGACGCCGCGGACCCGCTGCGCGCGTACCGCGACCTGTTCATCGGAGCCGACGATCCCTCGGTGCCGGCCTACCTCGACGGGAACTCGCTCGGCAGGCCCACCAAGGCAAGCGCCGAGCGCATCACCGCGTTCGTCACGCAGTCGTGGGGCGGCCGGCTGATCCGCGGGTGGGACGAGGAGTGGTACGACCTGCCGATCACGATCGGTGACACCCTCGCGCGGGTGTCGCTGGGCGCGGCCGCCGGTCAGACCACCATCGGCGACTCGACGACGGTCCTGCTGTACAAACTCGCGCGGGGTGGGCTCGCGTTGCGGCCGGGTCGCACCGAGATCGTCGTGGACCGCGACAACTTTCCGACGGACCGGTACGTGCTCGAATCCGTCGCCGGGGAACTCGGGCTCACGCTCCGGTGGATCGAATCGGATACCCGGGGCGGCGTCACCGTCGACGACCTGCAGTCGGTGGTGTCCGAACACACCGCGCTCGTCGTTCTCAGCCACGTCGCGTACCGCTCGGGTTACCTGGTGGATGCGGCCGGGGCCGCCCGGGTGGTGCACGAAGCGGGCGGGCTCCTGCTGCTCGACCTGTGTCACTCCGTCGGGTCGGTTCCCCTCGAACTCGACGCGTGGGAGGTCGACCTGGCGGTCGGGTGCACGTACAAGTACTTGAACGGCGGACCCGGCTCACCGGCGTTCGCGTACGTCCGGGCCGACCATCAGCAGGACTTCGTGCAGCCGATCTGGGGCTGGATGGGGCGCGACGACCCGTTCGCGATGGCGCAGGGCTACGAGCCGGCGCCGGGCATCCGGCGCGTGATCAGCGGAACGCCGTCGGTCCTCGGCATGATCGCACTCCAGGACACCCTCGCGCTTTTCGACGACGTCGGGATGGACGCCGTGCGGGCCAAGTCGATCGCCCTGACCGAGTACGCACTCGACCTCGTGCGCGAGGTGCTGATTCCGCTGGGCGTGGAGATCGGATCGCCGGAGGATTCCGCCGAGCGGGGTGGTCACGTCATCATCGACCACCCGCGGTTCGAGGCCGTCGTTCAGCGACTGTGGACGAAGGGCGTCATCCCCGATTTCCGTGCCCCGCAGGGGTTGCGTCTCGGCCTGAGCCCACTGAGCACGAGCTTCGGCGAGGTGTGCACCGGGATACTCGCGATCCGTGATGAACTCGCCGACTGAACCGGCGAGCGCGATCCTCGACGACTTCGATTCGCGACCCGGCAGCGCCACGTCGCTGATCCGAACCGTGCTCGGTGCGTACGTGCGCGACGTCGGCGGGTGGGTGGCGATCGCCGATTTCGTGGAAGTGATGCAGGCGGTCGGTATCCCGCCCGAGTCGACGCGGATCGCGGTGGCCCGGCTGAAGAAGAAGGGGGTGCTCCGACCGCGCGCCCGCGACGGCCGCAGCGGGTACGAGGTGACCGAGCAGGCCGAGTCGATGTTCACCCGCGGCGATCCGCGGATCTTCGGTTTCCGTCAGATGGCGGACACCGATCCGTGGCGGCTGATCTCGTTCACCATCCCCGAATCGCAACGGGCGGCGCGGCACCAGTTGCGCAGACGGCTCGGCTGGATCGGGTGCGGAACCGTGTCGCCGGGACTGTGGATCGCCCCCGAACACCTCGCAACCGAGGTCGGGGACATCGTCGACGCGCTGGGCCTGTCCGAGTACGTGACCACGTTCGTGTCCACGTCGGTGTTCGTCCCCGATTCGATGGGGGACGCGGCGGCCCGGTGGTGGGATCTGGGTGGCATCGCCGCGCGGCACCGCGATTTCCTGGACCACCACCGGGTCGCGCTCTCAGCGCCGGACGAGGTGTCGCCGCGCGACGCGTTCGTCCGCTTCGTGCCGCTGCTCGACGAATGGCGCATCATCCCGTACATCGACCCGGGCCTGCCGGGCGCAATGCTGCCCGCGGACTGGCCCGGCGCCGACAGCGTTCACCTGTTCGTGTCGGCGCGGGACCGCTACCTCGCCGGGAGCCGCGACTGGGTGCGGAGCGTGCAGTCGCGACTCCCGGTCTGAGGGTGTCAGCCCAGGAATTCCTCGCCGATGTTCTTGGCCCACTCCTCGGCCTGATCCTTCGGGCGGACGGAGCTGGAGCCGTCGTGCCTGCCGTGTTCGCCGACCTGGACCGCGCCGAGGGAGATCAGCTTCTCGGCCATGATCTCGCCGCCGCGGTTGTACGTCTCCTCGTACACCTTGTCGCCGAGACCGAACAGCGCGAACTGCATGCCGGTGAGGTCGGGTTCGTCCTCCTCGAGCCCTTCGAAGAAGGGTTCCGCGCCGGTGGGCAGCTCGCCCTCACCGTACGTGGAGCACACGATGACGTGGAAGTTCTCGGGGTCGAGATCGCCCGCATCGAATTCCATCATGTCGTACAGGGACGTGTCGCCGTAGTCGCCGAGCACGTCGGCGATGTTGTCGGCCACCAGTTCGGAGGTTCCGCCCTCGCTGCCGTACAGAATCACCACTGCCATTGTTCTTGCTCCTCGTGAGTTGCTGCCGACGTGGTCAGTACACGTCGCGCAGGTAGCGCTTTTCCTTCTTGAGCTTGGTCACGTAGTCGGCGGCCTGCTCGGTGGAAAGGGTGCCATGGGTGGCGATGACCTCGTGCAGTGCCCGGTCGACGTCCTTCGCCATGCGGGTGGCGTCRCCGCACACGTAGAAGTGGCCGCCGTCCTCGAGCCAGGCGAACAGCTCGGCGCCGTTCTCGACCATCCGGTTCTGCACGTAGATCTTCTCCGCCTGGTCGCGGGAGAAGGCGAGGTCGAGGCGGGTGAGCAGACCGCTGTCGCTCATCGCGGCGATCTCCTCCTCGTAGATGTAGTCCGACGCGCGGTGCTGGTCGCCGAAGAACAGCCAGTTGCGTCCCGACGCGCCCCGCGCCTGCCGCTCCTGCAGGAACGCGCGGAACGGCGCGATGCCGGTGCCCGGGCCGACCATGATCATCGGTGCGTCGTCGTCCGCGGGGACCCGGAACGACTTGTTCTTCGACACGAAGATCCCGCCGTTGCCGCCCTCGGCGATCCGATCGGCGAGGAAGGTGGAGCACACGCCGCCGCGGTCGCGTCCGGCCGAGCTGTGGCGGACGCTGGCGACGGTCAGGTGCACGCTGCCCGGGTTGGCCAGCGGGCTGGAGGAGATGGAGTACGCCCGGTGCTGCAACGGCTTCAGCAGTCCGACGAACTCGTCCGCCGTCAGCGTCACCGACGGTTCGAGGAGCAGCAGGTCGAGCACGTCCTTGCCCCACAACCACGCGTCGAGGGCTTCCTTGTCGCCGTGCCGCAGCACGTGACTCAGCTCCTCGTCGCCCGCCCGCTTCTCGATCTCGTCGATGAATTCGTGGCTCGGCGTGGAGATCTCGTACCCGTGTAGCAGTAGGTCGCTGAACGGCCGCTCCTTGCCGGTGACGGCGGCATCGGCCGGGATGCCCAGCCGTGCGACGAGGGCGTCGACGAGGGCGGGATCGTTGATCGGCATCACACCGAGCGCGTCACCGGCCTCGTAGTCGAGACCGCTGTCGGCGAGCGCGAACTCGTAGTGGCGGATCTCCTTCGCGGACGTGTCGCTCGACAGCCGCCGGTTCACGGACAGCGTGGAATTGTAGGGGTTCTTGCGGTTCCACTGCGACCGTGTGCGGGCCGGTTTCGTCACCGACTCGGCGACGTCGGCGACGGCGGACTCGCCGCGAATGCCCTCGACGGCCGCGAACAGCGGCAGCGTGTCGGCGACCCACGCGGCGGCGGCGTCCTCGTAGTCGACGTCGCAGTCGACGCGCGGCGTCACACGGTGGGCCCCGAGCTGCTCGAGCCTGGTGTCGATCATCTTGCCCGCCTGGCAGTATCCGTCGTACCCGGTGTCGCCGAGCGCGAGGACCGCGAAGTCGGTGGTCTCGAGCCGCGGTGCGGTCTCGGCGGCCAGCGCCTGCCAGAACAGTTCGGCGTTGTCGGGCATCTCGCCCTCACCGTAGGTGGAGGTGACGACGAGGACGCGCTGCATCGCGGCGAGTGCGTCCGTGTCGACGTCGTCGAGGGCGCTCACGACCGGCGCGAAGCCGTGCGAACGCGCCGCGGCCGCAGCATCTTCCGCGACACCCTCGGCGTTCCCGGTCTGGCTGCCGTACAGCACGTGCATGGCGGGCAGCTGCCCACCGGCCGCCGCGGCGGGCGCGTCGGAGCCGCCGGCGACCAGACGCGAGCTCATTCCGGCGAGGAAGCCGGTGAGCCAGACGCGCTGGTCCTCGCTGAACGGGGCGTCCTGGGGGATGTAGGGCAATTTCATGAGGGCACCACGTCTCTCGTGGGGATCAGATCGGGGAGGGCGTGCTGCGCGAACAGCTCCTCGAAACCGGGCAGCCGGCCGATCTTGTCGACGTTCTTCGCATCCTGGTGCAGGATCCAGCCGTACGTGCCGGGGGCGTCGATGGACCGGACGTTGCGGCGGCGCAGCGCATCCTTGTAATCGGCGAGCCGCTTGGCCGCCACCATCACGGCCAGATCCTCGTCGCTGTAGTCCTTCAACGCTTCCCGTGCGTACCGCTGCAACCGCTGCATGAGGAAGAAGTCCTCGGTGAGCAGCAGGTTGCGGACGGCCTTGTCGACGGACGGGTCGGACGGATCCGTGACACCGGGCAGCTTGGACAGCGCCATCTCCTGCGCCGCGTTCAGCACGGTGTAGTTGTTCAGCAGTGCGAACATCGCCTCGGTGTCGGCCTCGCCGTAGCCGGGCACGGCGCCGTCCAGCACGGCGTGACCGTCCCGGTAGTCCAGCTTGAACTTGCGCACCTGGTGCCCGACCAGTGCGGCGGCGAGTTCGTCGGCCAGATCCTTGCGGGGCTTGGCCTTCAGGATCTCGTCGCTGTCCTGGTACTGCAGCAGCGCACGCGGCATGCCGTACACGAAGTGGCGCTGCTCGGTCTCCCAGTTCGCCAGCAGCCACGCCGCCTTGGCGGAGCCGGTGGCCTCGAGGTGCCACCCGAGCAGCACGTGCACGGCCTGGCGGTGCAGCGCGGCGTGCTCGTCGTCGCCGGTGATCGAACCGAGCAGGATCGAGTCGGCGCTGGCCTTGCCGGGCAACTTGTTCTCGGGGTCGTACTGGTAGACGAAGCCACCGCTCATGCCGTTGCCGACGCCCTTGCCGAAGCCGCCGAGGTTGAGGACGGCGCCGTTGGTCATGTACTCGCAGGCGAAGTCGCCGACACCCTCGACGACCGCGGTGGCACCCGAATTGCGCACGGCGAAGCGGTCACCCGCCTGGCCCTCGACGAACGTGCGGCCACCGGTGGCGCCGAACAGTGCGAAGTTGCCGATCAGCACGTTGCCGCCGTGGCGGTCCGAACCGCCACCGGGGGAGCGGACGACGATGCTGCCGCCGTTCGCGCCCTTGCCGACGCCGTCGTTGGCGGTGCCGGTGTGGACCAGGGCCATGCCGTCGTTGCAGAACGCGCCGTACGACAGGCCCGCGGACCCGGACGTGGCGATCCGGACGCTGCCGTCGCGCAGGTAGCCGCGGCCGCGTTCGTCGCGGAGCACCGCGGGCAGCGCGACCTCGGTGAGCTCGTGATTGAGCATCCGCTCGATGTCGACCGCCAGCTGGGCGCCGACGCTCTTGTTGCGGTTGCTCAGGTGCACGCCGTCGCCGAGCTCGACGGTGGCCTCGCCCTGCTCGATCAGCGCGGCACGCAGCTGCACGAGCCAGCCGTCGTCGAGCGTGTAGTCCTTCTCCAGGTACACCGGATCGCCGATGGTGACCTCGTCGACCACGGCGAGCATCGCGCGCAGGTCGAGCTGGCCGACGCTGGACGGGTGGTCCAGCAGCTGCAGCAGATCCGAGCGTCCCCGGGCCTCTCGCAGCGAGGACATGCCCAGCTCCGCCAGCACCTCACGGGTCTCGTGCGCGATGTTGAGCAGGTACTGCGCCATCGCCCGCGGGTCACCGTCGAACAGCTCGGGATTGGTGGTCAGGCCGGCCGGGCACTTGATGTTGCAGTTCTTGGCCATGACGCACTTGAGCATCATCAGGGCGGTGGTGCCGAACTCGAAGCTGTCCGCGCCGAGCAGCGCCGACTTCACGACGTCGCTCGCCGTCTGGTGCGCGCCGGAACAGCGGAGCAGCACCTTCTGCCGCAAACCGTTGGCGCACAACGCCTGATGGACCTCGGCGACGCCGATCTCCGCCGAACGTCCGGCGTACTTGAGGCTCGTCACCGCGGCGGCGCCGGTGCCACCGGTGTTGCCGGCAACGTTGATGACGTCGGCGCCGGCCTTCGCGACACCCACCGCGATAGTGCCGATGCCCTCCGAGGACACGAGCTTGACGATGACGCGGACCCGCGCCGCCTTGCAGTCGTGGATCAGCTGCGCGAGGTCCTCGATCGAGTACGTGTCGTGATGCGGTGGGGGAGAGACGAGTTCGACGCCGGGAGTGCCGCCGCGCGCGGCCGCGATCTCGACCGTGACCTTGGGCGCGGGCAGCTGCCCGCCCTCGCCGGGCTTGGCGCCCTGCGCGATCTTGATCTCGAGTTCCTCGAGCATCGGGTCGGCGAGGTACCCCGCCCACACACCGAAGCGGCCCGACGCGAACTGCTTGATCCGGGAACCGCGGATGGTGCCGTAACGGGAGATGTGCTCGCCGCCCTCACCGCTGTTCGACATGCCGCCGACCATGTTGGTGCCGTGCGCGACGGCCTCGTGCGCGTTGGAGTTCAGCGCGCCGTGGCTCATGGCGCCGGACGTGAGGAACGGGGTGATCTCGCTGGCCTTCTGCACCCGGTCGATCGGCAGGCTCGCCGGAGCGGTGCGCAGCAGCGACAGACATCGCAGCGCCTCGCCGGACGTGCGCACCACGAGGGCGTCGCCGTCGACGCGGTGCTCGCGGAGGTCGTCGCCGAACCGCATGACCAGCGATTCGCCGAGCGCCGCGAGCGCGGTGGCCTCGCCCGCGTGCGGTCCGGTGAGCCGGAGCCGGAACTCGTCCTCGCCGACGGCCTCGGAGGCGAGTCCGCGCACCGCGAAGCTGTTGTTGCCCTTGCGGGAGAAGCGGCCCATCTGCTTGCGGAACTCCGCCGCCGTGGTGAGGAACGTGACGTCGGCGGGCAGATCCAGGACGTCGCGCAACGCTGCGGGACGACGGGTCCGCTCGTCGGCCATCGTCCGCGCGAACGCACGGTAGCCGGGGGTGATCTCGAAGCGGTCGATCGCCTCGTGCGTCAGCTTCTGGAATCCGGCGTTGCGGTAGGCGTCGTCGTCGAGACCGAATGCGTCCTCGAGCCGGTTCAGCGGCAGCAGCCGCAGCGATTCCGTGTGGTCCTGCGTGCCCGCCGTGTCGAACGCGATCGGTTCCTCGGTGAGGTCGACGAAGCCGCGCACGGCCGCCGTGCCGTACGAGTGGCCTGCGCCCTCCGCGCGTTCCTTGAACAGGCCGAGCAGCGGGACGTCCTTCTCCCCGGTGACCGACAGCGCGCGCTGGTGCCAGTCCGCGACGGCCTGCGCGATGACGGCGAACCCGACACCGCCGACCGGCGTCTTCACGTTCGCGAAGTAGCGGCGCAGCACCCGATCGTCCGTGTCGAGGTAGTTCGGTTCGAAGAACTCGCCGCCGATGTAACTCTCGGCGGTGCACAGGCCGACCCGGCCCATCGTCTTCATCAGCGACTTCTCGGCGGCCTTCGCGAACCGCTTGAACGCCTGGTCGGCGTCGTCGGCGAACTTCTCCTCGGCGCGCAGACGGACGGCGAGGGGGTAGATCGCGGCGGCGCCGAAACCGAGGGCGGCGGCGACGTGGTGCGAGGACGAGATCTGACCGCTCTCGGCGACGACGGACACGCGCAGGCGCAGGCCCTCCTCGATCAGCCGCTGGTTGACCGCGGAGATCGCCACGATCATCGGCAGCGCGGCGCGGTCGGTGGCCACGTGACGGTCGGTGAGGATCGCGATGCCGCCCTGCTCGCGGGCGAACGCCTCCACCTCGTCGCAGAGCCCGTCGACCGCGGCCTCGAGCGCCGCCGCGTTGGCGGCCGGGTCACCGTGCACCGGGGTGTACAGCATCGGGAATCGCTGCACCGGCGTCTCGGACTGCTTGCGGATCCGCAGCATGTCCAGGTGGGTGAGGATCGGCGAGGGCACCACGATCTGCGGGGCCGACTGCGCGCCACTGTTCGGCTTGGCGCCCAGCGCGACGCGCAGCGTCATGCCGTCGGCCTCACGGATGCTGTCCAGCGACGGGTTGGTCACCTGCGCGAAACGCTGCGAGAAGTACTTGGCGACACCACCCTCCTGATCGGAGAGCGCGTTGATGGCGTTGCCGTAGCCCATCGCGGAGATCTTCTCCTGACCCGACGCGAGCATCGGGTCCATCATGAACTTGAAGCTTTCCTGGTTGTGCGAGTACGCGACGTAGCGCTGGGTGCGCTCGAGGTCGCCGTTGTAGCGCAACGGACCCGGCTCGGCCTCGACCTCGGGCAGCGCCTCGATGGTCCGGCGCGCTTCCGCGACGAGCGTCGGGTAGTCGTTGCGGGCGGCGAGCAGTTCGAGTGCCTCGTCGGTGGAGTATGCGCGGCCCACGCGGTGGTCGAAGTACAGCATGCCGCCGGCCTCGATGCGTCCACGGTGCAGCACGGTGGCGGGGTCGAAGTCGATCTGCCCGGCCTCCGACGTGACGCACAGGTACTCGTCCGTCTCCACCGAACGCAGCGGACGCAGACCGAGCCGGTCGAGCCGGGCGCCGACGACGGTGCCGTCGCCGAAGATCAGCGCGGCCGGGCCGTCGTTCTTCTCCTCGTACAGCGAGAAGTACTCGAGCATCGCCCGCACCTCGGGTGACAGCGTGGAATCGTTCTCCCACGCCGGCGGCATCATCGACACGACCGCGGTCACCAGGTCGAGACCGTCCTCCACGACGCGGCTCTGCAGCGTCTGGTCGAGGCGACAACTGTCGGACTGACCGTGCGGACGGACGATTTCCCGGTTGCGGGCGCGGGCCAGGGCCGTCTCGGACAGGCGGTTCTTCTTGTCCGTGTTGAGCTCACCGTTGTGCGCCATCAGACGGAACGGCTGCGCCATCGTCGGATGCGGGTCGGTGTTGGTGGAGAACCGGGTGTGGAAGTACAGCGTGTGGATGGCGTGCGCCGGGTCGACGAGGTCCTGGAAGTAGGGCATCACCTCGTTCGAGTTGAGGCGGCCCTTGAGCACCTGGGTGCGGGCGCTGAGCGACAGCGGGTACAGCCCGGCCAGATCAGGCTGGGTGTACGCGACGGCCTCGATCGCGAGGAGGGCGTCGTGGATGCGGCGGTCGAACTCGGTCTCGTCGGCGCACGCGTCGGGCGCGGTGAACACCCACTGCCGGATCGGCAGCTGGTGCCGGATCGCGGCGGGCCGGAGCACGGTGGCGTCGACGGGCACGTCGCGCTCGAGCAGCACCCGGAACCCCTGCTCGGCGAGAGCCCGCTCGATGACGGCCTCCGCGTCGCCGTGGAACGCGACGTCGGTGGGGAGGAAGAAGTTGCCGACCCCGAAGCGGCCCGCCTCGAGGTCGCCGTCACCGGTCAGGGCCCGGAAGTATGGCACCGACAGGTCGACGCACACGCCGGCGCCGTCGCCGACACCCTCCGCCGACATGCCACCGCGGTGAGGAACGGCACACAGGGCCTCGTGGCCCCGGAGGAGGACGTCGTGGGTCTGAATGCCGTCCTTGCGGGTAATGAAGCCCACGCCGCAGCTGCTCTTGTCGAGCGTCCTGTCGTACAGGCCGGACTCGGTGGCACTCGTGTTCAACCGACTGTCTCCTCGCGATACTCGCCGAATAGGGGTCCGTGCTGGGCGCACGGGTGGCGTCGGCGAGAGGATCACGGCAGAGAACCGGCCCCGTACCGATGCGCCGGTGAGGCAGACGTCGTTGTCTGAAATGCGGACTTTGGCATGTCCACGCGAAACCGCAGATTAGCGGAGGCTAAGTCCGATCTGCAAGCTGCTCGATTCGAGCGCGACGAGCGGTAGCAAATCCGCGCCCCGCGTGGAGGCCGAACGCGTAGTTGCGAACATCACACCTGGCCAGGCCGCAAAACGTGCATACCCGAACGGCCGTTCGGACTGACTGGTCCGTAGATGCACAGCGAGTGGCCGGACGCGGGCGCCATTGCGTCCGCGGATGGCAATTCGGTGGGCGTGTGTAGGGTCGGATCTCAGTCGGTGAGATCGATCCGGACCGTCAGGAGGTCGGTACCGACCGCGCGGACGGCGGTGCTGTTCATCCGGGGCAGCTGGGCCAGCCGCGCCCTCGTGTCGTCGTCGGGCAGCAGTGTCGCCGTGCCCGTGTGCCACCGGCCGTGGAACCGCAGGCGAACGGCATTGTTCGCACGGATGTTGCGGATGTAGTTCGACTTCTCCCCGAACTCGGACACCAGCCAGAACTCGGTGCCCGTGCGCCGGCCGCCGATGGGCGTGACGCGGGGCTGCCCGCTCACCCGGCCGGTGGTCTCGAGGAGGGTCTGGCTCGACAGCCGCGCGGTGAGCGGGTTGGCGACGTGCCGCTGGAATTGCATGACGATCCGTCGTTTGATCGCGCTGAGGTCGGCCATGACGAGAGCCTTCCACGGGGGAAGGCTCTCGTCGAGCGTTCGCTACGCCGCGACGACCGTGTCGTCGTCCTGGAACGGGTCGCCGGTGCGCTCGGCGTTGTAGCGGGCTTCGTCGAGGATGCCCTCCCGCTTGGCGACGATGGTGGGGACGAGCGCCTGGCCGGTGACGTTCACCGCGGTGCGGCCCATGTCGACGATCGGCTCGACCGCGAGCAGCAGGCCGACACCGGCGAGGGGGAGCCCCAGCGTCGACAGCGTGAGCGTCAGCATGACCGTGGCTCCGGTGGTGCCCGCGGTGGCGGCGGAACCGATGACCGACACGACGATGATCAGGAGGTAGTCGGTGAACGACAAAGGCATACCGTAGAACTCGGCGACGAAGATCGCTGCGATCGCGGGATAGATCGCGGCGCAGCCGTCCATCTTGGTGGTCGACCCGAGCGGCACGGCGAACGACGCGTACTCGCGGGGGACGCCGAGATTGCGTTCGGTGACCCGCTCGGTGAGGGGCAGGGTGCCGATCGACGACCGCGACACGAAGCCGAGTTGTGTTGCGGGCCACACGCCGGAGTAGAAGGCGCGCACCGACAGTCCGTGCGCGCGGATCAGGACGGGGTAGACGACGAAGAACACGATGGCCAGGCCGGCGTACACGGCGGCGGTGAACCAGCCGAGCGAGCCGATGGCGTCCCAGCCGTACGTGGCGACGGCGTTCGCGATCAGTGCCGCGGTCCCGATCGGTGCGAGACGGATGATCCACCACAGCACCTTCTGCACGATGGCGAGGAGCGATGCGTTGAACTGCAGGAACGGTTCGGCTTTCGCTCCGACCTTCAGGGCGGCGATGCCGATCGCGGCCGCGACGACGAGCAGTTGCAGCACGTTGAAGCTCAGCGACGTGCTGGCCGCGCCCTCGGCGACGGTGGTCTTCGCGTTCAGTCCGAGAAAGTTGCTGGGGACCAGTCCGGTGACGAACGCCCACCACGAACCGGTGGTGCCGGGCGCCTTTTCGGTGGCGGCGCTGACGCCGGTGCGGGCTCCGGGCTGGGTGATCGACCCGACGACGATCCCGATGATCACGGCGATGAACGCGGTGATCGCGAACCACAGCAGTGTCTGGACGGCCAGGCGGGCGGCGTTGGCCACCTCACGCAGGTTGGCGATCGAGCTGACGATGGCCGTGAACACCAGCGGGATCACCGCGACGGTAAGCAATTTCACGTAACTGGAGCCGATGGTGTGGACGGTTCCGACGAGCCAGTTCTCGTTGCCGTCGGCGGCGACGGGCATGGCGCGGGCGACGAGTCCGAGGATGACGCCGACAACGAGACCGGTGACAATCTGGGGGCCGAACGAGGTGGCCCACTGGGGGAGACGGCGTCGAGAGGTGGTCTCGGCGCGCGTGGACAGCGCGGAACTGGGCATGGGTGTGCCTTTCGCGTGGGGCCGTTGAACGTCGCCCGGTGGGGCGGATACGGCGGGAGAGAGTCCTGAGTGGAGAGGTGCGTCAGCGCGAGCGCGGACAGATCGCGCTCGCCTGCAGGCGGAGGTCGACGTAGCGCCGAGAGGTCAGGAACAACACTGCGGGAACAATACTCCCGGTGGCGGCGGGCGTCTTACTCCGGTTCCGCCTCGCCCGGATACCAGCGCGCGTAGACGTCGGGGTGCGCGCGGGTGCGGCTCTTCCACGCGTTCTCGCCGTACGTGCGGTAGAGCGGATTCGCCGGATCGAGTTCGATGCCGCGGGCTCGTTCGGCCAGGTGCGGCGGCAGCTCGATGGTCGGGACCGTGGCGTCGAGAGCGGGATTGAGGAAGTACGGGACCGACAATCGCTCGGGCGCACCGGCGGGGGTGAGCACCCGGTGCCGGGTGGCCCGCAAGTAGCCGCCGGTCGCGACCTCGAGCAATTCGCCGATGTTGACGACGAACGAGCCGGCGCGGGCCGGTGCGTCGATCCAGTCGCCGGTCTCGGTTTCCACCTGGAGTCCTGACGACCCGGGTTCGAGGAGCAGCATCGTCAGTACGCCCGAATCCTTGTGGGCGCCGACACCCTGCTCGCCGGTGTGGTCGGCGCTCGGGCGTTCCGGATAGCGGACGACCTTGATCAGTGTGGCGGGGGCGTGCGCGAAGGCGTCGTCGAAGATTGCCGGATCGGCGTCGAGTGACGCGGCCCAGTGCCGCAGCAGCCGCATCCCGACGTCGGCGAGCGCGGCGTCGAGGGCCTCGATCGTCTTCTCCAGGTCGGGGAGATCCGCGGGCCACTGATTGGGACCCTGCAGCCGCAGGTAGCCGGCGGCACCGGGGATCGGCTGCCGTTCGGGCCCGATGTCGATCTGTTCCCGCCAGTCGGTCTCACCGTTGGTCAGTTCGCCGCCCACCCGGTTGTAGCCGCGGAAATGGGGACTGTTCAGCATCGCGATCGACTGCTTGGCGTCGTCGGTCAGGCCGAAGAACTCCCGCGCGACGGTGAACACCCGGTCGAGGAGTGCCCGGTCCACGCCGTGCCCGTCGAGGTAGAAGAACCCGACGTGATGGGTGATCTCCCGCAGCCGTTCCCGCCCGGCCGGGGTGTCCAGTTCGGCGAGGTCGATGACGGGGAGCATTCCTCCACGGTATCGCCGGGCGGTCGCGGTGTCAGGTGTCCCGGCGGCGCTCGAGCAGGACGCTGTCGTGCCAGGTGCCGTCGATCTGCGCGAGTCGCTCCCGCACCCCGACCGTCCGGTAGCCGACCGCGTGGTGCAGGGCGATCGACCCGGTGTTGACCGCCAGCACCGAGGCCTGCAGCGTCCACAGTCCCGCGAAGTCGGCCTCGTCGAGGAGCCGCCGCATCAGTGCGGTGCCGACGCCTTCCCCGCGGAACTCCCTGGCGGTGTACACAGAATTCTCGGCGACCCCGCGGAAGCACCGCCGCGAGGATATGGGGGAGAGGGCGGCCCACCCGGCCACCGTCCCCGACACCTCGGCCACCCACCGGTGCCCGTCGAGCCAGCGTGTGTCCAAATCCGACCTGGTCGGGGTCACCGTCTCGAACGTGGCCCGTCGCGTCGCGATCCCCTCGGAGTAGATCCGGAGCACCGCCTCCCAGTCGGCCGCGGCGAGCCGGCGTACCGTGATCGCCTCCATCGTGGAGGTGTTGCCATGAAGTGCTGTGGCACAACGCAATCGCGGATCTGGTTCCGGAGGGACGAGGGCGAACATGGCGCCAGCTTAGCGGCTCGACGGGCCGGTGTGGGGTGCCACGTTTCGGGGCGAATGTACCTCCGGGCGCCTCGGGTGCGCCGACGGGTACATTCGCCCGCGCGTCACCGCAGCCGGATCCACGTCGTCTTCAGTCCGGTGTACTTGTCCATCGCGTGCAGGGAGAGGTCGCGGCCGAACCCGGACTGTTTGAACCCGCCGAACGGGGTCTGCGCGCTGATGGCGTCGACGGTGTTGACGGAGACGGTTCCCGCCCGCAGTGCCGCGGAGACGCGGTGCGCCCGGTTCAGATTCTCGGTCCACACCGAGGCGGCCAGACCGTAGATGCTGTCGTTGCCCATGCGGACCGCGTCGGCCTCGTCGGTGAACGTCTGGACGGTGAGGACGGGTCCGAACACTTCCTGGGTCACCACCTCGGCGGTGGGTGCGACGTCCGCGAAGATCGTCGGTTCGACGAAGGATCCGCGGCCCTCGACGGTGGTCCTGTTGCCGCCCAGCAACACCCGGCCGTCGGACCGGGCGCGGTCGATGAACCCCGCGACGGTGCGAGCGTGGTTCTCGTCGACGATCGCGCCCAGTGTGGAAGCGGGATCGAGCGGATTGCCGGCGCGGATCGACGACGCCCGGCGGACGAGGGCCTCGGTCACCTGTTCGGCCACCGACTCCTCGACCAGCAACCGGGAGTTGGCCGAGCACACCGCCCCCTGGTTGTAGAACGCGCCGAACACGGCGTTCTCCACCGCCTCGTCGAGGTCGGCGTCCGCGAACACCAGGTTGGGGCTCTTGCCTCCGCATTCGAGCCACACCTGCTTGAGGTTCGAGTCCGCCGCGTACCGGAGGAACCGTTTCCCGGTGGCGGTCGAGCCGGTGAAGGCGACGACGTCGACGTCGGGATGCAGGCCCAGCGCCGCCCCGGCGGTGGCGCCGAGCCCCGGGACGACGCTCAGGACGCCGTCGGGCAGCCCCGCCTCGGTCGCGAGTTCGGCCAGTCGCAGCACCGACAGCGGGGCCTGCTCGGCGGGTTTGAGGACGACGCTGTTGCCCGCTGCGAGGGCCGGCGCCAGCTTCCACACCGCCAGATCGAGCGGAAAGTTCCACGGCACCACGGCGGCGACGACACCGAGCGGTTCGCGGGAGACGAGCGCGAGACTTCCCGGATCGGTGGGCGCGATCTCCCCGCCGATCTTGTCGAGAGCCTCGGCGTAGAACGTGAAAAGTGCGGCGGCCGAGGGGACGTCGACGGTCAGCGCCTCCACCACGAGCTTGCCCATGTCGAGGGAGTCGAGCAGGGCGAGCTCGTGGCGGTGCTCGAGGATCAGCTCGGCGAGCCTGAGCAGGACCCGTTTGCGGTGGGACGCCGGGCTGCGCGACCAGATGCCCGAGTCGAACGCCTCCCTCGCGGACCGGACCGCCGCGTCGACGTCGGGGGCGTCCGCGGCGGACACCCGGGCGAGCAGTTCACCGGTCGCCGGGTTGATCGAATCGAACGTCTCGTCCGATTTCGCGGGACGGAACGCGCCGTCGACGAACAGTTCGCGGCGCGGCGTGATTGCCGCGGCGAGTGCTGTCCAGTCGTCGAGTGTGGTCGGATCAGGCATCGTCATCCTCGTGCTCGAAAGTGATGGTCAGGGAACGTAGATGGCGAACTGCTTGAGCAGCGGTTCGTCGACGCGGTACTCCCCGCGCCACCCCTTGGTCAGGGTGAACGCGTCGCCGGGGCCGAAGGTGTGGGCGACCCCGTCGTCCGCCGTCAAGGTCACGGAGCCCTCCAGGACCCGGGTGTATTCGTCGCCCGGGTAGGACTCGATGAACTCGCGGTAGGGCTCGGCGCGCCACGAGCCGACGGTGAACTTCTCGTCGCCGCTGCTCAGGTGGACCATTTCGTGTTCTTGCGGATCGCCCGCCCGGAGCGTCTCCGCGGTGACGTAGGCGCTGGGGGTCATCGCCGCGACGTTCTCGGCGTCGGTGGGGATCGGGTGTACTGCGGTCATGGCGGTGTTCCTCAATTCTGTGCGTTGGCGAACGGGGGGATCGTCAGTGTGCTGACGGGTTCGATCGACAGGCCGGTGACTTCCCGGCGGAAGGCGACGGGGCCCGGCGCGGGCGGTTCGTCGAGTTCCTCGGCGTACCGGTGCCCGGACCAGACGGCCGCTGCGATGGTGGACGGCGCCCAGGCGTCGCCGATGCCGCGGACGCTGCGCAGGTCGGCGGCGGCCCACTCGGATTCGCGCGACTGCAGGTCGTGGAACAGTCCGTCGTGCGGAAGCCGGGCGGTGACCAGGACGACGCCGTCCGCGTCGAAGAACTGTTCGTCGCCGGTGAACGCGCACACCGTGCGGACACCTTCGGGGGTGATCGCGGTGACGGCGCGGTTCACCTGAACGTGGACCCCGGCCTTGATGATTCGCTTGCGTATCCGGACCACTTCCATGGTGTTCGTCGTCCACTGCGACACGTGCGCGGCGGGCGTGATCAGGGTGACGTCGAATCCCTCCTTCGCCAGGAGTTCGGCGACGACCGCCCCGAGGTAGTAGTGGTCGTCGTCGAAGAGCACCACCTTGTTGCCCGCCGGTCGCAGCCCCGCCATCACGTCGTCCGGTGTGAGGACGTCGGCGTGGTCGTCGACGGGAACGGCGTGGGTGTGCCACCGGCCGACGCCGTCGCGGCGCCAACTCGAACCGGTGGCGACGACCACGTGGTGGAAGTCGTTGTCGATGACGTCGTCGGCGGTCATCTCGCTCTCCATGAACACGTCGACGTTGGACAACTTGCGGAGTTGCTGCTGCCGGTAGTCCACCACCCGGATCCAGGCGGACAGTCCGGGCAGCTTCGACTCCCGGGTCACCCGGCCACCGAGTTGCCTGCCGGCCTCGGCGAGGCTCACGGTGTAACCGCGTTGCCCGAGGGCACGCGCGGCCTCGAGGCCGGCGGGACCCGCACCGACCACGAGCACGTTCGACTCGCTCGACCGGACCTTGATCCGCTCCGGGTGCCAGCCGCGACGGAACTCCTCGCCCATCGTCGGGTTCTGGGTGCAGCGGATCGGAGACATCGTGAAGTCACCGGACACGCAGATGTTGCAGCCGATGCATTCGCGGATGTCCTCGAGGTTGCCCTCCTCGATCTTGCGGGGAAGGTACGGGTCGGCGATCGACGGTCGGGCCGCCCCGATGAAGTCGAGGATGCCGCTCTTGACCTGGTGCAGCATCGTGTCGGGCGAGGTGAAACGGCCGACACCGACGACGGGTTTGGTGGTGAGTTGCTTCAGTCCCCGAACGTACGGTTCCTGCTCCGCCTCGGGTCCGAACCGCGAGGTGACGGAGTCGTCCTCCCAGCTGCCGAGCACGAAGTCCCACAGGTCCGGGGTCTCGCCGAGCAGGCCGATCACGTCCTCGATCTCGCTGCGCGTGATGCCCTCGTCGCCGAGGAGTTCGTCGACGGAGATGCGGCACGCGACCGCGGCCTTGCCGTCGGCGACCTCGCGGGAATCCTCGAGGATCTCGCGGAGCAGGCGCACGCGGTTGGTGAGGCTGCCGCCGTACTCGTCCGTCCGGTTGTTGTAGCGACGGGACAGGAAGTGGTGCAGGCCGCCGATCGCGTGCCCGGCATACACGTAGACGATGTCGTATTCGGCCTTCAACGACCGGCGCACCGCCTCCTTGTGCCAGTGCCGGAGGTCGGCGATGTCCGACTTGGTCATCTCCCTGGCCTGGACGGGGTCGTAGTTCCAGGAGACGACGGGCAGATTCTGCGGGCCGAGCGGGGTTTCGCGGCTGATCAGGTTGGGGCTGTTCAGGCCGTTGTGGGCGAGTTCGATGCCGGCGAGAGAACCGCCTTCGTGGATCTTCTCGGAGATCCTGGTGAGGGCGGGCAGGTCCTGATCGTCCCAGAGGCGCAGTTCGATGAACGGGCCGATGTCCGAGGTGGGGTGGATCTCGACCTGCTCGGTGCAGACGACCGCCCAGCCGCCCTCGGCCTTGAYTCGCCGCATGTAGGCCTCGCCGGAGGGGTCGCGGTAGCCCATGCCGTTGCAGTGGGGGACCTGGAAGAACCGGTTGCGGGCGGTGACCGGTCCGATCTTGACCGGTTCGAACAGGATGTCGTATCGCGGATCACGCACGGTGGGTTCCTGACTGGAGACGGAGAGTGGGCTCGCTGTGGTGGCCTGCGCACTCGGCTGGCCGGCCGTTCCACTGTCGCCGAGACGGCGATTCTTTGCGATCTGTCTCAAATAATTGCCGATCGAGTAGTGAAAGTCCAGGCTCGGTGGGAGAAATACCGCCCCGATCGCGACTTGTTTATTGATGAAGTTCATCAATAATGGTGGTCATGGCACGTCCGAAGAGGCAGGGAGTCCGGCGCAGTGAGATGGTCTCGGCGGCCACCACCGCGATCACCAAGCGGGGCATGACCGGGCTGCGCATCAAGGACGTCGCGGAGGAGGCGGGCCTGTCGGCGGGTCTGGTCAGCTACTACTACCCGTCACTCGAGGATCTGCTCGTCGAGGTGCACGAGCACGCGGTCGACCGGTTCTACCGGCGCAGGCACGACGCCGTGCAGGATCTCGCCGATCCGGTCGAGCGGCTGCGCACCACGGTGCGGCTGGGCATCCCCGATGCCGCCGACGATCCGCTGTGCACGGTCCTCTACGAACTGCATCTCCACGCGAGCCGCAACGCGACGCACTCCGCGCTGCTGTCGACGCTGTTCGACCTGGAGGTGTCGCTGTACAGCACGGTGCTCGAGATCGGCCGGTCCCAGGGCGTGTTCACGCCGTCGATGCCCACCGAGGAGATCGCCCGCACCGCGGTGAGCCTCGAGGACGCCTACGGCCTGCACATCATCGCGCGGAACCGGCGCATCGAGCCGTGGACCGCGCGGAACAGCGTCCTCCGCTACCTCGACACCGTGCTGTCGTGCTCGATCGCCGAGTTCACCGCGGACTAGCCGCAGGGATTCACCCGAGTCTTGGCATCTGCAGAACTGATGCACTACCCCGGATCTTTGTGTTGTACAGATTTGCCGGGCGCGGACGAGAGTAGTGACCGGCATCACTGCGATGTTGCCGCCGAAGGCCGACGCCGCGCCGGCCGAAACGCGCTAGCGCGCAAGCACTTTCCTATCGACTCCAGCAACGAGGTGCACCGATGAGCGACAACACCCCGACCGCCCTGGCGGACGAACAGACACGACACCTGAAGAAGTCCCTCGGCCGTTTCGACATCGTCTTCCTCATCGTCGCGGCGGTGGTGTCGGTCGAGGTTCTCGGTCAGGTCTCCACGTTCGGCGCGGAGACCTTCACCTGGGCACTGGTTCTCGCGGTGTTCTTCCTGCTGCCGTACGGTCTGATCTTCGCCGAGATCGGCAGCACGTTCACGGGTGAGGGCGGCGTCTACGTGTGGGTCCGGCGGGCGTTCGGCCGGCCGCTCGCGGCCCTCGCGTCGCTGCTGACGTGGGTGACGCAGCCGGTGTGGGTCGGAGGGTCGATGGCGTTCATCGCCGCCGAGACCTGGAACCACTACGTCACCGCGTTCGAGGAGGGGTCGGTGACGGACTACCTGTTCAAGCTCGTCTTCATCTGGCTGACGGTGCTCGCGGCCGTGGTGAGCCTGGCACGAGGCAAATGGATTCCGACGGTCGGCGCGTTCCTGAAGATCGTCTTCCTGTTGTTCTTCCTCGTCACCACCGGGATCTATGCCGCGAAGAACGGTTTCGCCGGCATCTCGGCGGGCGACTTCAGCCCCACCCTCACCGGGCTCCTCGGGGTGACGCCGCTGCTGCTGTTCTCCTACCTCGGTTTCGAATCCGGGAACAGTGCCGCCGGTGAGATGAAGAACCCCGCCCGCGACGTCCCGATCTCGATCGCCCGCGCCTGCGGCATCGCCGCCGCGTCCTACCTGCTGCCGATCTTCGCGATCCTCCTGGTGGTGCCCGCGGACGACATCACCGGTGTCGGCGGCCTCCTCGAGGCGGTCGCGACCGTGTACAGCGTGTACGGACCCGCCGCACCCGCCATGCTGACCGTGACCGGGGTGATCTTCGCCGTGATCCTGATGACCCAGGGTGCGGCGTGGATGATCATCAGCGACCGCATGCAGGCGATGGCCGCGGCCGACGGCGCCTTCTTCGGCGGGTTCTTCGGCCGATTCCATCCCCGCCTCGGAACGCCGGTGCGCGTCAACTTCCTGTCCGGAGTCGTCGCCACCGTCTTCATGATCGCGGCGATGCAGATCACCGGGTCCGGCGGTTCCATCTTCGCGGTGGTGCTGACGATCTCGATCTCGACGTTCCTGCTCAGCTACCTGATCGTCATCCCGTCCGCGGTCCGGCTGCGCACGCGGTTCCCGGACGTCGCGCGGCCCTTCCGGGTGCCTACCGGGAACGTCGGCTTCCGCGTCCTCGGCTCCCTCTGCTTCGCCTGGGTGCTGCTCGGTTCCTGGGTGGCGGTGTTCCCCGGCACGCTGGAATCGGTGTTCGGCCTGGACTACGACTTCGCGGAGATCTGGGGCGTGAGCCAGGGGACGTTCGAACTGTTCACCCTCGGGACGCTGGCCGTGCTCGCGCTCCTCGGCGCGGTCGGCTACGTGCGGGGCGCGTCGGTGCGGTCCGCGACCGGCCCGCGCACCGCGCGAGAGGACGGCCCCGGGTCGGAGCCGGACCCCGGCCTCGTGAAGGCCGACGTCCGCTGACGGCGTCGCGGCCACAGCGGGTGCCGTGGGTGGCTCCCCGGTCGGAGACCTGCGATCCTGGTGGCCTCAGATCCCGAGGAGAGCGCATGCAACGACGACCCGACGTGACGTTCACCCAGCTCAGGTATTTCGTCGAGGCCGCGAACTTCTCCAGCATGACGAAGGCCGCCGACGAACTGATGGTCGCGCAGTCGGCGGTCTCGTCGGCGATCTCCCAACTCGAGCACCAGATCGGCACCCAGCTGTTCATCCGGCAACGGTCCCGCGGACTCGTTCTCACGGCGGCGGGGGAGGAGATGCTCCGCGACACCCGCAGCGTCCTCGCCCATCTCGGGGAGGTCCTCGACGCGGCGCGCGGCCACGAGGACAACGTCCGGGGAACGGTGCGCCTGGCCTGTTTCGTCACCCTCACCCCGTTCATCCTCCCGACGCTCATCTCGGACCTGCGCGATCAGCACCCCGACCTGGAGGTGGAAGTCGTCGAGACCCAGGCGGAGGCGGTGCGGGCGGCGCTGCGCAACGGCACCGCGGAACTGGCCCTCACCTACGACCTCGCGCTGGGCGAAGACATGGAGACGGAGACGCTGGGCGTCGCCAGGCCGCACGTCGTCCTGCCGCCGGACCACCGGCTGGCCGGCCACGACGCGATCGCGCTCGCCGACCTCGAGGGCGAACCGATGGTGCTGCTGGACCTGCCGAGCAGCCGCGACTACTTCCTCGCCATGCTGTCGGGGTCGGGGGTCACCCCGATGGTCCGCTACCGGTCGGCGAGCTACGAAACGGTGCGTGGGCTCGTCGCCCGCGGCCACGGCTTCTCGATCCTGAACCAGCGGCCCGCCGAGGGCCGGACGTACGACGGCGGGAGGGTCGCGACACTGCCGATCGCCGACGACGTTCCCGGACTCCCCGTCGTCCTCGCCCGGCTCAGAGGGGTCCGGAGTACGGCGAGGGCCCGGGCCGTCGCCGAGCGGGCGCGGGCCGTGTTCGCGAAACAGGCACGGACGGCGGGCTAGAACCCCCAGCCCATCTGGGCGTCGCGGTCGGAGCCGAACGCGTGCTCGAACCGGTCGAGGACGTCGGCGTCGGCGGCCCACAGCCGGTTCGCGGCCGCCAACGTCCGCGCCCGGTGCGCCCCGAGGTACAGGCTGCCGAGCACGTCGAGGTCGAGGGCCACCTGCGGTGCGGCGTCGGTCCGTGTGCACACGGCCTTGCTGTCCCGGACGGTGAGGGCGAATGTGCCACCGGCGTCCAGGAACCCGTCGTCGACCTGGACCACGACGTCGAGGTCGCCGCGGAACGTGCGGGCCTCCAGCGCGGCGGGGACGTCCATGATCCGCACCCACAACTCGTCGTGACGCGAGGCGGTGCGCACGAGCCGGCCGTCGGTGAGCAGATAGGGCAGCGGATCCTCGGGGGTGAGGTTTGCTTCGATGCGGCGCACGAGGTCGAGGCCGAGCATCGCCCGCCACAGCGCAGCGTGGGCGTCGCCGGTGACCGTGCGGATCTCCTCCACCCGGGCGAATGATCCGTTGTCGCCGGAGGCGCGGCGGTACAGCACGTAGCCGCCGTCGTGGACCAGCCCGAACAAGGCTGTGCCGCCACCGCGCTCGCTCTCGCGGTCGGCGAAGATCCGGTTCCACACGATCTCCGGCCGCACCTGCGCACCGGGCGTCACCTGCTGCCAGCGGTGGTAGACGTCCGTGAATGCGGGTCGGGCCTCCGCGGGATGGACCATCCGCACACCGCCGGGGTCCGGCGCCTTCGGGTGCGGGACGGCGAACCGGCGGTCGATGCTCACCGTCGACTCGACGGTCGCGGGTCCGTACCCGAACCGCCCGTAGATGCCGCCCTCGCTGGCGGTGAGAATCGACAGCGGCACGCCCGACGCCCGGATCCGTGCGTGGTGTTCGGTGTACAGCGCGCGGAGAACGCCGCGCCGACGATGGGTGGGCGCGACCGTGACCGCGGTGACGCCCGCCGCCGCGACGCTGCCGCCGCCGGGAACGGTGACGGTCATGGGAATGTCCATCGTCGCGCCGACGACCTCGTCCCCGTCCAGCGCGATCACCGGTGGTTCGCCGCTGACGAGCTGCCTCCAGTGGGCGGTGAATTCCTCCGTCTGCGGTGTCACGAAGCAGATCTCGTTGAGCACGACGATCTTCGGCCAGTCCTGCTCGGTCGCAGTTCTGATCGTGATTCCGCCGATGCTCGTCATGGTTCGACACTGGCACACCCCGCGTGGACTCGCAGCCGAATTTCCGCGCCCGGCCTTGACCGGGCCCGGGTCTTCGGAGAGTCTGAGGACCCGGGCCGACGGGTGAGGGGGACGTCACGATGTCGAAGGACCGCACCTCGTCTTCGCCGCGCCGGGTGCTGCGCCTGCGCCGGGAGTCCTGGGGATTCGTCATCGGCTCCGTCCTGTTCGGACTCGCGGCCACGCGGGTGTACGGCGACGCGGTCGGCCCGGAACTCGACAACATCACCTACTTCGTCGGATCGTTGTTCTTCACCGCCGCCGGATTCATCCAGTTGTCRCTCAGCGGCCGACCGGTGCCCGGGGCGGAATCGCACCGGGTGGAACGCTACGACTGGTGGGCCGCACTGATCCAGTTCGTCGGCACGCTCCTGTTCAACGTGAGTACCGCGGTCGCTCTGATCCAGGGGCTCACCGTCGAACAGGACCGGGTGTGGGGGTGGCGGCCCGACCTCTTCGGGTCGACGGCGTTCCTGGTCGCCAGCGGTCTGGCGGTGGTGGCCACCACCGAAACCGACAAGCTGTGGGATCCGCACGCCCGCAACTGGCGCAGCACCTGGCTGAACATGATCGGGTCGGTGGCGTTCGGGGTGTCCGCGGTCGGCGCGTACATCGTCCCGGGCACGGACGTGTTGAAGAACGCGACGGTCGCGGACCTGGGCACGTTCGTGGGCGCGGTCTGCTTCCTCGTGGCGGCGCTGCTGATGCGCCCGCCTCACCCCAGGTATTCGCCGAACCAGGCGAGGACGCGCTCGTAGGCCTCCGCCGCCGCGGTCGCGTTGTACCGGGGCCCGGTGTCGTTGAAGAACGCGTGATCGGCGCCCGGAACGGTGACGATCTCGTGCGGCAGCCCCGCCTTCGCGAGTGCCGCGGCGGCGGCATCGCGGGAGGCGTTCACCCTCGCGTCCAGCTCCGCGTAGATGGCGAGGACCGCGGCCTTCGACCCGGAGAAGTCCGCGCCCTCGGGTAGGGGACCGTAGAAGGGGACGGCCGCGGCCAGTCGCGGTTCGCCGGATGCGAGGAGTTGCCACACCATCCCACCGCCGAAACAGAACCCGACCGCCGCCGCCTTCTTGTCCGGTACCCGGCGGCCGAGTTCGTCGACCCCGGACTTCATGTCGGCGACGAAGCGTTCCGGCGGCACAGTGGCCAGCGCGGCGGTGGCCTGGGCCTGGTCGGTGAACGTCGCGGTCCCGCCCTCCTCCGACAGCAGGTCGATGGCGAGCRCCGAGTAGCCGGCACCGGCGAATCGGCCCGCCACCGAACGGATGTGGTCGGTGAGGCCCTTGTTCTCGTGGATCACGAGCACCGTTCCGCGGGGCGTGGCCGCTTCGGCCCAGGCGCCCTGCAGGACCCGTCCGTCCGGGCCTGCGAACGTCACGGCCTCGGTGCCCACGGCGTCGGCCGTTCCGGGTGGCGGGGGTGTCGCTCCACCGGGTGTCACCGGCGCCGACGTCGACGACTGCTCGTCGCTGCCGCTCGAGCACGCGGCGAGCAGGGAGGTCGCCGCCGCCACGCCGAGGCCGATGAGTCCGAGCCTGCGCAGCGCCTCCCGGCGCGTCAACAGCCCGTCGGCGTGGTCGATCGCGATCTCTTCGGCTATGTAGCGCTGCAGTGGCGTCATGATCGTCCCCGTCCGCATCGGCTGATGTAGGAATTATCGCTGGTCCGGGCGCCGCGGGTCACCCGTTCGCGCTGCATCGATTTTCATTATGCAGTGCTCCACTTATCTGTGTTGTACAGATTTCGCCGTGGACTTCAAGATTGGTTCCACGGCACGAACTCCTCGCTCACCGCACACAGAAAGGAGCCCGTCATGCCGATCGCCGACCCTCACTCAGCCGTCGAAACGACGGCCCGAACATCGGTGGCCCCACCGGTGCCGGACAACTCGACCGCGAACTTCGTCACGGCCATGGGCGCCGTCGCGACCGGGGTCACCGTCGTCGCGACCGACGGTCCCGGCGGGCGCGCCGCGCAGACCGTGAGCGCGATGTGCTCCGTGTCGGCAGACCCGGCGCTGGTGCTGGTCTGCCTCCACGGACGGAGCCCCGTCAACGACGCGATCTCCGAGAACGGCGTCTTCTGCGTCAATGTGCTTGCCACCCAGCACGATCACGTCGCCGACACGTTCGCGGGCCGTCCGTGGCCCGGTAAGCAGCGGTGGGACTTCACCTGTGGGCACTGGACCGTGGCCGCATCCGGTTCACCCCGCGTGCACGACGCGATCGCGTCGTTCGACTGCGCCGTCCACGAGGTCATCGACGCCGGCACCCACCGCGTCTACATCGGGCGTGTCGCCGCCGTGGAGTCGCACTCCGGGGAACCGCTCGTCTATGCGTCCCGCACCTACAGCAAGCCCGCAGCATTCGAACCTTCCACCTTTCCCGACTACCCGGACGCACACCCCGCGCCCAGGACCAGGAGCACGAAATGATCCGCACCGGTGACGAATACAGGGAGTCCATCAGAGACGGCCGTGAGGTCTGGGTCGACGGGGAACGCGTCAAGGACGTCGCCGACCATCCCATGTTCAAGCCGATCGTCGACGTCCGGGCCCGCATCTACGACCTCGCGCACGCGGAGGCCACGCAGGACGCGATGACCTACGTCGACCCCGACTCCGGTGAACGCAACGCCGTCGCCAACAAGCTGCCCCGCACCCAGCAGGACTGGCTCGACAAGCGCGCCGCCGTCGACCTGGTGCTCGACGACACCCGGGGTGTGGTCACCCGCGTCGGCGACGAGACCATCGGCGAGATGTGGTCGCTGTTCGACGGGCAGGACGTCCTCAACGAGGTGGACCCGCGCTTCTCGGAGAACATCCGCCGCCATCTCGAGCGGTCGATTCGAGAGGATCCGTTCCACGTGTCGGCGAACACCGACCCCAAGGGCGACCGGTCCAAGGCCCCGCAGGATCAGGATCCCGACATGCTGCTGCACGTCGTGAAGGAGACCGACAACGGCATCGTCGTGCGCGGCGCCAAGTACGAGACCGCCGCCGCGTATTCCAACCAGGCATTCACCAAGCCGACCATCGCGAACTGGGGCAACAGCGAACTGTCCGACTACGCCGTCGGATTCGTGCTCGACATGGGTGCGCCGGGGCTGAAGTACATCTCCCGCAACGGGTTCGCCGGCCGCGCACCCGCCGCCGACTACCCGCTCGCCAACCGGGTCGACGAGGTCGAGTCCCTCGTCGTGTTCGACGACGTCGAGATTCCCTGGGAAGATGTGCTGTTCTACCGGCACACCCGGGCCGCGACATTCATCCGCTCCACCCTGCACCGCTACAGCGCGTTCCCGTTCGTGCAGCGCACCCTGCACCTCGCCGACCTCATGATCGGATCGGCGCTGTGGAACGTCAAGCAGAGCGGGCTCGAGAAGCAGCAGGCCGTGCAGGAGAAGCTCGCCCAGCTCGCCTGCTACCGGGAGACGATCAACGCCCACCTCACCGCCGCGATCTCGCTGGCCGAGCCCAGCCCCGGTGGCCTGCTCATGCCCAACCAGTCGCTGCTCTACACCGGCCGGGTGATGGCGCTCAGCCAGCTGCCCGCGATGATGCACATCGCCCGCGAACTGTGCGGCGGCCAGATCTGCATCACCCCGGACGCCGCCACGTTCGCCGACCCGGACGTCGCGCCGTGGCTGGAGAAGTTCTACTCCATCAACGACAACTGGGTGGCCGACGACCGTCGCAAGCTCCTCGCGTTCGCCCGCGACCTGCTCAACAGCGACTACGCCGGACACCGGCTGACGTTCCAGCTCTTCGCCCAGTCGCCGCCCTTCGCGCAGCTCGCCGCCGTGTACCGCAACTTCGACTTCGACGGGCCGCTCGGCCTCGTCAAGGCCGCGGCGGGACTGTCCGACAACGTCGACGGAGATGCCGCATGACCACCCACACCCGCATCCGCCCGTTCAACACCCGCGAGACATACCCGGAACAGAACCTCGACAACGATCTCGCCCAGGCCGTCGTCGCCGGCGGCGTCGTGTACCTGCGCGGGCAGATCGGCCAGGACCTCGACACGAGGGAGTCCGTCGGAATCGGCGACGTCGAGGCCCAGGCCGAGAAGGCGATGGCGAACATCGCGATGCTGCTGAAGGAATCGGGCAGCTGCCTCGAGGACGTCGTCAAGGTCACCATCTACCTGGTCGACGTCCGGTACCGGGAGACCGTCTACCGGGTGGTCGGGCGCTGGCTTAAGGGTGTGCATCCGGTGTCCACCGGCATCGTCGTCGACGCCCTGGCCCGGCCCGAATGGCTCGTCGAGATCGACGCGACGGCAGTGATCAGCTCATGACGTTCTCACTCGTCGCCCGTGATCCCGGGGGCGCGTTCGGGATGGTCGTGTGCTCCTCCAGCCCCGCCGTGGCGTCGCGCTGCCTGCACGTGCGGTCCGGCGTCGGCGTCGTCGCCTCCCAGAACGTCACCAATCCGCAGCTGGGACCGATCGGCCTGGACGCGCTCGCGTCTGGCGATAACGCGGAAGTCGCGCTGAAATCCGTACTCGCGCAGGAGAAGTTCCCGGAATACCGGCAGATCGTCGTCGTGGATGCGGACGGCGGCACCGCGGTGCACTCGGGCGCGCGGACGCTGGGCATCCACAGCAGCGCGCAGGGCGGCGGGGCCGCCGTCGCAGGCAACATGCTCCGCGACGAAGGCGTCATCCGGTCGCTGCTGTTCGGCTACGTGTCGAGCACGGCCCCGACGTTCGAGGGCCGGTTGCTCGACGGTCTCACCGCCGCGGTCACCGCGGGCGGCGAGGCCGGACCCGTGCACTCCGCGGGAATGCAGGTGGTCGAGGACGTGCCGTGGGCCGTCACCGATCTGCGTGTCGACTGGCACGACGACCCGGTCGGCGAACTGCGCCGGCTGTGGACGGTGTGGGAGCCGCAGAAGCGGGACTACCGGGTGCGGGGCGTCGACCCCACGGCCGCCCCGTCCTACGGCGTGCCGGGTGACCTATGAATGCCGACAACGCGATTCGCGACGGAGCCAGGCGCGCCGAAGACCGGATTTTGGCGCTGTCACACGACCTGCACGCCCACCCGGAGGTCGCATGGGAGGAGGCACGCTCGTGCGTCCGGGTCGCCGGGGTGCTCTCGGACGCCGGCTTCGCGGTGGAGCAGCAGTACGTCGGGCTGCCCACCGCGTTCCGCGCGCACGTCGGCACCGGGCCGCTGCACCTCGCGGTCTGCGCAGAATACGACGCGCTCCCCGGCCTCGGCCACGCGTGCGGGCACAACGTCATCTCCGCCATCTCGGTGGGGACGGCGCTGGCCCTCGCGCCGCTCGTCGACGACCTCGGCATCACCCTGTCGGTGCTCGGCACCCCCGCCGAGGAAGGCGGGGGCGGCAAGATCGAGATGCTGAAACGCGGGGCGTTCGAGGGCGTCCACGCCGCCGTCATGGCCCACCCCGGACCCGTCGACGTCGCCCGCGCCGAGCCGTACGCGGTGTCCCACAGCCACATCCGATACGACGGCAAGGCCGCACACGCGGCGGCGTACCCGGAGCGCGGCGTCAACGCGGCCGACGCGTTCACCGTCGCGCAGGTCGCCATCGGGCTGCTCCGGCAGCAGCTTCCGCCGAACACCCGCGTCCACGGGATGATGACCCGCGGGGGAGAAGCGCCCAACGCCATTCCCCAGCGCACCGAAGGCCGCTGGTACGTACGCGCCGAGACCCTGGACGAGCTGGCCCGCATCGAACCCCGGGTCGCCCGCTGCTTCGAGGCCGGCGCCGTCGCCACCGGCTGCGAACTGACCATCGCCCCGGAAAGCGAACCGTACTCGGAGTTCCGCACCGACGAAGCGCTGCTCACGTCGTACGTCCGGCACGCGCAGGGACTGGGCAGGGTGTTCCGCACCGGCCCGGACTCGCTGATGAACCGGGCCTCCACCGACATGGGCAACGTCTCGCAGGTGATTCCCGCGATCCACCCCTACATCGGCATCGACTCGGCACCCGCCGTCAACCATCAGGCCGAGTTCGCTGCGGCCAGCGCCGCACCCGCCGCCGACCGGGCCGCCGTCGACGGCGCCCTCGCGCTGGCCCTGACCCTGCACGACGCCGCCTGCGGCTCCGCCACCCGTGAGTACTTATTAACCGCCCGACGTTAAGAAGTACTCACGGGTGCCGGAGGCGCAAAGAACTCCAGCGCAATGTTGTCGGGGTCGCGGAACGAGATTCCGGACCCGTAGTGCGCCGTCTTGATGCCCCCGTGCTCGATTCCGAGTGCGTCGAGCCGCTCCACCCACCCGGGCAGTGCGTCGGGGGAACACTGGAATGCGATGTGGTCGAGCCCGACCTGCCGTTCGTCGAACCTCGCCGGGGCGCCGCTGTCGGGATGGGTGTGCAGGCCGAAGAGCATGCCCCCGTCGAGGGCGAACACCGTGTGGTGGAACGTGCCCGATTCCTCGTCCTCGTCCAGGACGGGTGCCGAACCGAACAATGCTGTGTACCAGGCGGTGCTGGCCGCCAGGTCGGACACGGTGATCGCGACGTGGGTGAGGCCCGGGAAACTGGACATCTGCGACTACTCTCTGCTCCGGTGAACGCGGGTGTCCTCCGACCCTAAAGGGCCGCCGCGATCCCGCGGTGGACAACGGCGAAACCCTGCCCGAGCGGCCGGGACCGCGATGCGCCAGGAGCAGGTAGACGGGCCCGGGCACCACCAGGCCGGCCTCGCGTTGCATCACTTCCGCAGATTCAGCAGGTCGGAGCGGAAACCGCCGCGAGCAGTAACGCGAATGTAACCGTAATGCCAGGTCAGCACCGATTCCCGGCGGTCTAACCTGGTCCGGTGCGCACCGTGGGAGTCGACCTGGCGGCCGAGCCGAAGAAGACGGCCCTGGCCGTTGTCGACTGGTCCGACGGCGTGGCCCGCGTCGAGTCGATCAGGCTGGGAGTCGGGAACGATGCCATCGCCGAGGCTGTCCTGGCGTGCGACAGGGCCGGTATCGACGCACCGTTCGGCTGGCCCGACGCGTTCGTCCGGATGGTGTCCGAACACCACGCCGGCCGGCTTCCCGCGACCGTCGGTCTCGCGAACCGCGAGGGACGTCGTCCGCTGACCAAGCGGCGCACCGACCTCGTGGTGCAGGCCGCGACGGGAATAGCGCCGCTCAGCGTGTCGGCGGACCTCATCGCACACGTCGCTTTGCGTTGCGCCGGCATCCTCGCCGAACTCGGCGACCTGGGCGTCGACGTCGGCCGCGTCGACGGGCGGGTGGTGGAGGCGTATCCGGCGGCAGCGCTCCGCACCTGGGGGCTGGTGTCACGCGGGTACAAGAGTGTGCAGAACCGGGTGACGTTGGGAGAGTTGGTCGACGCGTTCCTCGTTGCCGCGGATTGGATGGAACTCGGTGCATTCCAGACGATCTGCCGTGAATCGGACGACGCCCTCGACGCCGTGCTGGCCGCCGTCATCGCGCGGGCCGCGGCCCTCGGCTGCACGGCACTACCCGAAGGTGGCGACCGCGACGTCGCCGAGCGGGAGGGGTGGATTCACGTGCCGACTGCAGGCCTGCAGTCGCTGCGTCCTTAGAGGTCACGGAAGACGGTCGACGTAAGCTGGGCGCGATGTCGGGCGGAGAAGTAGAGGAGATCGTTGTGGCGACTCGTGCGGTACCGCAGGCCAGTGTCGGCGACGTGATGGCGGAACTGGCGGCCCTGGAAGATCCGAAGATCCGCGCCGTGAACGAACGCCACGGCGACGATCACGGTGTCAACCTCACCAAGCTGCGCGCAGTCGCGAAGAGTCTGAAGACCCAGCACGACCTCTCCGGTGAGCTGTGGGGGACGGGTGACACCGCGGCCCGTCTCGTTGCGATCCTGATCTGCCGCCCCAAGGCGTACTCCGCGTCCGAGTTGGACGCCATGCTCCGCGAAGCACGCGTCCCCAAGGTGCACGGCTGGCTCGTCAGCTACGTCGTCAAGAAGAGCCCGCACGTCGAAGAACTGCGCGTCGCGTGGTTCGCCGACGCCGACCCTGTCGTCGCCAGCGCGGGGTGGGCGCTGACCAGCGACCGCGTGGCGAAGGACTCCGGCGACCTCGATCTGCCCGAACTCCTCGACCTGATCGAGGCGCACATGAAGGATGCGCCGGACCGC
The DNA here is from genome assembly GCF_056402215.1 of Rhodococcus sp. P4_B6. Lineage (NCBI taxonomy): Bacteria > Bacillati > Actinomycetota > Actinomycetes > Mycobacteriales > Nocardiaceae > Rhodococcus > Rhodococcus sp. P4_B6. The sequence continues at coordinate 37,358 of NZ_JBFUHV010000037.1, forward strand.
CTGCAGTGGGCGATGAACGAATGCCTCGCCAACATCGGCATCCATCACCCCGAGCTTCGTGCCCGCGCGGTCGGCATCGGCGAACGCCTCGAAATCCTGAAGGACTACCCGACCCCGCCCAACTGCACGTCCCCGTACGCGCCGATCTGGATCAACGAGATCGTCCGCCGCCAGACCCAGAGCTAGCCGCGTGCGACTGCGCTGGTAGACCGACCGCGGCGACGTCCGCCCACGAAACCTGGCAAATTGGACACCACACGCACCGTGCGTGGGCACACGAAGAAGGAGTCCAATGGCTTTCTGGGATCAGCTGAAGGCAAAGGCGTTCGAGATGAACGGCCAGCTCAAGACGAAGACGGCGCAGTTCCAGAACAAGGAGTTCGCCAACGCCTCGATGGCCATGTGCGCCCTCATCGCCGCGGCGGACGGGACCATCGACCCGTCCGAGCGGCAGAAGACTGCGGGGTTGATCACCAGCAACGAGGCGCTCAGTGTGTTCCCCTCGGACGAGCTGAGCCAGAAGTTCGACTGGTACTGCAGCAAGCTGCAGTCCGATTTCGAGTTCGGCAAGATCGAGGCCACCGCCACCATCGCGAAGCTGAAGACCAAGCAGGATCAGGCTCGGGCCGTCATCCAGATCGGCATCGTCATCGGCGGCGCCGACGGCAACTTCGACCAGAACGAGCGAAACGTGGTGCGGGACGCCTGTTTCGCCGTCGGCATCGCGCCGGCCGAATTCGAACTCTGAGGTGAACGGTGACGCGCCCGGTGCGGGCGCGTCACCGACGCTCAGTAGGCGGTGATGATCGGCGCCGGATTCCACAGTCCCGAACGCTGAGTCCGGGTGGTGTCGATCTCCGCGGCCGTCGCACCCGCGTCGAGGGGGGAGTACTGCTCCACTCCGCCCCAGTCGCGGTCCCAGTCGTTCTTCAGATACGACGGTATGGTTCGGCTCGCCCGGGTCATCTCGATCCAGCCGAGGGGGCCGCCGCCGTACCGGTCCTGCCACAGGCTGGTCATGATCGCGCCGGGACGGTCCGGGAGGATCCGGTACTCGGGCGCCTCCGCGACACCGGCCCGGTGATCGAACGGTCGCTGGCACGGAAACGCAAGGCCCACAGCCCAGTCGATCATGACCGGCGATTCGGATCCGATCACGTCGTTCAGTGTCTGCGTCCGCGGAACCCGCGGCGGTGTCACCGCCAGCCACTGCTGCGGATCGCTGTCCGTGTCCGACGCCACCAGCCGGATGACATCCGTATCGGCCGGCAATGAATCGAGCGGAACCCGCAGATTGCGCCACGACGGCGCCGGACCGATGTCGATCGGCGTCACCCGTCCTGCGACCGCGACCGTGCCGTCCTGCTGCGCGGTGCCGTACTCCACCTCGAGGTTCTGGCCGTAGGTGACGACGCCGTCCGCGTCGACGGAGCGGATGCGACCCGCCGCGGCGATGGAGACGAGGTCACCGGCACCGGTATCCGATTCGGCACCGGGCAGCCGGTACCAGCCGGTGGTCAGCGACGCGTCGCCGTCGCTGCCGTCACTGCCGAGGACCGGGCTGCTCGCGGGGTCCAGTCCGAACGGCAATGCCACGGCACTGCCGTTGACACCCACCGCGCCGGCGCCGCCGCCGGTGCCCGCGGCGTTGCTCGACGCCGTCTGCTCGGTGTTGTCGGTCTTGACGGAGTTGGCGACACCCGCATCCGACGATTCCTCGTCGGCGCTCAGGTCTCCGGCGACACCGTTCGGGGTGAAGCCGACGCTGCCGGTGCCCGCGAGGGCGGTCGCCGCGTCACCGGACAGCGGTTGCAGCAGTGACGCGTTGGGATCGGTTTCGAGCAGGACGTCGTTGGCGAGGCCGCACGGTGCGCCGGTGACGGCGTCGACATTGGAGCGTGCGAGGGAGAACGCCGGGTACTGCGCGACCGCGCCCTTCGCCATCGACAGCACCTCGAACAGCACCATCGCGGCGGCCGCCACCGTCAACGGCGGGAGCGCCCACACGCGGCGCTTGCGCACGGAGTCGTTGCGCGCGTAGGGCTCGCGGAAGTAGCACCACGCCGCGATCAGCAGCATCACCAGGGTGGCGCCGAGCAGGATCGTGCCCGCACCGAGTCCGGCGATCGACACCGGCTTGTCCCACCACGGGACGCTGTAACTGGACACGTACCACCACCCGTTGGTGCTGGTGAAACACATCGCCAGCAGGAACAGCACGGCGGCCGCGAACAGGGCGCGGTTGCGTGGCGAGCGCACCACGGAGGCGCTCACCGCCACCGACGCCAGGGCGGCGAGCGACCCGGCGAGTCCCGCGTAGATACCGAAGTGGTGCGTCCACTTGGTGGGCGTGAACATCATCAGGCCCATCGCGGCGAGCGTGATGCCGATGAGCCGCCGCGACGGTCCGGCCGCGGTCCCGGGAATCCGGCCACCCTTGCGCAGCATCACCAGCACCGTCACCGCCAGGGACAGCACCATCACGAACACACCGAACCGGCGCGACAGCGAACCGTCGACGGAGATGTTCAACAGGTACTGGTAGCGGAGGTACTCGTCGAACCAGGGGACGTTGGGGCCGATGGCATGCACGTGCTGCATCTCCATGACGGCGGCGAGGGTCTGGTCGGCGAACACCGCCACCAGGATCACGGTTCCCGACGCGACGAGCGGCGCGAGCAGTGCCAGATAGCCCACGGTCTTGGCCCGCGCGATCACGATCTGCAGGATCGGCCGGGCGCCGGCGACGAGGGCGCCGAAGCAGATCAACCCGGACGGTCCCGCGGTCAGCGTGGCCGCGCCGACCAGGATCGCCACCGCGGCGGGCAGCAGCCGACGGGTCGCGACGGCGCGTTCCACCGAACACCACGTGAGCAGCACGCCCACCGCGACGATCGGTTCGGGCCGCAGACCGTTGTTGTAGGGGAGCCAGAACGCGAGGAACACCAGCCCGCCGGTCCACAGCGCGAGCCGGTTGCCCCGGACGGCGGCGCCGAGTCGCGGTGCCACCTCACGGCTGATCACCAGCCACGCGACGATGCCGGCGAGCAGCGCGGGCAGGCGCACGAACGGGCTGGCCGGTGTGATGTTCGCCAGCACCGCGAGGACGTCGTAATAGGGGGACCCGAACGGCGCCTCGGGGACGCCGTACCAGCGGAAGTAGTTGGCCATGTAGCCCGCGGCCTCGGACGTGCGGGCCATGTTGAACTGGTAGCCGTCGTCGGAGGTGGAGGCGCCGATGAAATGCCACAGCACCAGCGTGCCGATAACGACGGCGTCGACGGCCCCGAACGACCACCAGCGGGTGGGCAGGAATCGTCGTGCCCGGCGACCGTCCACGTTGTCGAGCCGGTGCAGTGCCACCAGGGCCAGAATCGTGGCCAGCGCACCCACCACCATGGCGACGAACTTGATCGTCGACGGCGTCGACGAGAACCGGCTGTCGATCTGCGCGCTCACCTGCAGTCCGTCGGGCACCGGCCCGTCGAGGTCGCTGAAGATGCCCACCATCTGCGGGCGGAGGTCGCCGTCGACGACGGTCGGGGCGTCCTGGCCTGCCGTCACGAATCCGGCGGTGGTCCGCGTCGAATCCGAGGACACCACGAGCGTGCAATCGGCGGGTAGCCCGTCCAGCGGTGACGACAGCAGGACCTGGTTCCGCAGCACCACCTCGACGCCGGCGGGACCGTCCGCGGTCGCCGGATTCACCCTGGCGACCAGTCCGTACCTCCCGGCGTCGGCGGCACCCGCGGGGGCGGTGGAGGTCAGCAGCCCGCCGCGGTCGGCGAGTTCGCCGACCGTCGAACAGGGGATTCGCACGTCGAGGCTCAGTGGCGCGTAGGAGACGAGCGGTGCCTCGACGCTTCCGGTGCTGCCGTTCTGCGGCCAGGTGAGGGTGGCGCTGTCCTGCTCGACCGGAAGGAACGGGAGCGACAAGGTGAGCAGTACACCGAAGAGGGACGCGACGATGGCGAGGAGACGGGCGGAGCGAACCGACTGACCGAGAGGAGACGACTGCGGCGGGGTCCCGATCGGCGACTCGTCCGAGTCGTCTCTGGACACATTCGCCGATTCCAGCCTGCTGTCAGTCACGACGTCGGATAGTACCCATCCGCGCCGATGGTGAGCGAAGGCAAGGAACAGTCCTGGTGGGAGGGATTCTCGCCCCCGAGGATCACATCAGGAGGTGTCTCATGATCCGCCACCGGCGCTCCGGCCGAGTGAGGAGATGATGGTGATGCCGCGGGCCGCGGCGGTGCCGAACCTCGGAATGCACTTCGCGGATGATCTCGAACATGCCTCCGCCCTCCTCCTGCGCGACCACGTCTATCCCGACCGTAGGTCGGGCCCGGGGTGAGCCGATTCACCCGGTGCGGGTGAACAAGGTCACCCCGTGACGGGCTGCACCGACAGCTGCTTCACGCCGGTCTGCGAACAGCCGGTGGTGGGGTAGGGGAGGAACACCGAACCGGTGTCGTTCGGCGGATACACCCGGAAACCCGCGACCGGCGTGGGGCCACACGTGTCGGCGGGATAGTTCTGCACCACCGTCGCACGCACCGCAGCGGTGGCCCGCGCGCCCGGAGCCACCGTCACGGGAGTCTCCGTTCCGCCGTCCCTCTCGGCCGCCGCACCCACCTGCGGGCCGTCCGGGGCCGCGACGTAGGACACCCCGGGGTATCCGTGGAGGATGCAGTCGCGGGTGCCGGTGTTGGTGAAGATGAGCGGGATCTCCTGCGATCCGGCCGCCCCGCTGGGCTGGCCGAGCGTCACCTGCAGTTCGCCGATCAGGCAGCGGTCGGGGTGCGCAGTGGTCGTCCCGGTCGGCGACGGCGCGGTGGTGGTCGTGGTGGTGGCGGCGGTGGTTGTCGTGGTGGCCGCCTCCGAAGTCGTCGAGGTGAGGCCGCCGGGCGAGGGTTCGGCGGTCCCCGACTCGTCCGTCGAGCCACATGCCGAGGCGGTGAGTGCGGCGGCGATACCGAGTACTCCGAGAAGGGTGCGTGCCGGTGACTGCGTGCGCATCTGATCGCTCCTCCTGCTGACTGTGCGGCGTACGTCGATGGTCCGCGATCGGCGGCGTCCCGGTGGGTGGTTCGGGGAGATCGCATTCGCCCCGAACAGGCGGGCTCCGGTCGTAGGCTGCGGGCGCAAGGTTTCCGCGACACTTTCACTGGAGGCAGATCGATGAGCGAAGTTCTGGACCGGACCAAGATCTACATCGACGGATCCTGGGTCGATTCGCAGGGGACGGGCCGGATCGACGTGGTCAACCCGGCCACGGAGGACGTCATCGCGGTGGTCGCCGAGGGCACCCCCGACGACGTCGMTCGCGCCGCGACTGCCGCACGAGCCGCCTTCCCCGCATGGTCCGCGCTCAGCGGCACGGAACGCGGCGAGTACCTCCGGAAGGCGGCCGCCCTGATCAAGGAGCGCCTCGACGACTTCACCGCCCTGGTGTCCCGCGACATGGGCATGCCGCTGGGATTCGCGAAGCCCATCCAGATCGGGATGCCCCTCGCGAACCTCGCCGCGTTCGCCGAACTGGCCGCCACCTACGACTTCGACGCCCACGAGGTGGGCAACTCGCTGATCGTGCGCGAACCCATCGGGGTCGTCGGTGCGATCACCCCGTGGAACTTCCCGCTCCACCAGGTGGTGCTGAAGGTCGGCGGTGCGCTGGCCGCGGGCTGCACCGTGGTGCTCAAGCCGACCGAGGTCGCGCCGCTCGCCACCTATGCCCTCGCCGACATCTTCGACGAAATCGGTCTGCCGGCAGGCGTGTTCAACCTCGTCAGCGGATTCGGGCCGGTCGTGGGCGAGGCGATCGCCGGCCACCCCGAGGTGGACATGGTCTCGTTCACCGGCTCCACCCGGGCGGGCAAGAGGGTCGCGGTGGTCGCGGCCGAGACGGTGAAGAAGGTGGCACTCGAACTCGGCGGCAAGTCCGCCAACGTCATCCTCGACGACGCCGACCTGACGACGGCGGTCACCGACGGCGTGGCCAAGTGTTTCCTCAACTCCGGCCAGACCTGTTCGGCGCTCACCCGGATGCTGGTCCCCGCGGACAAGGTGGACGAGGCCTCCGCCATCGCGGCGAAGGTCGCGCAGAACTACTCGGTCGGCGACCCGACGGTCGCCACGTCGGTGCTCGGGCCGCTGGTGAACTCGAACCAGCTGAAGCGGGTCCGCGGCTTCATCGAACAGGGCATCGCGGAAGGCGCGCGCGCCGTCCTCGACGGCCGGGAGACCGGCCAGGATTCCGGCTACTTCGTCGGCCCCACCGTGTTCTCCGGTGTCACCGAGGACATGACCATCGCCAAGGAGGAGATCTTCGGTCCCGTCCTGTCGATCATCGGGTACCAGGACGAGGACGACGCCGTGCGGATCGCCAACRCGACGGAGTACGGGCTCGCCGCCGGCGTGTGGTCCGGAGACCAGGAGCGGGCCGACCGGGTCGCGCGGCAATTGCGCGCCGGCCAGGTCGAGGTGAACGGCGGCGCGTTCAACACCAACGCCCCGTTCGGCGGGTACAAGCAGTCGGGCATCGGTCGCGAGGCGGGCGTCCTCGGCTTCGAGGAGTTCCTCGAGATCAAGTCGATCCAACGGTAGGCGGCTTCGCCGCCCGTGCGCCTTTCTGGTAGTGACTGCTACCAGAAAGGCGCACGGGTGCGGAGCGCAATTGGCCTCACGCTGAACCGAATCCGTGACTCCCCGCCGTCGCGGTCCTACCCTCGAATCGAGGGGTGGACAGCGGAGATGAGGAGAACACAATGGATCTCGGTCTGAGCGGCAAACGGGCCGTCGTCACCGGCGGCAGCCGCGGAATCGGTCTCGCGATCGCGCGCAGCCTCGCGTCGGAGGGGGTCGACGTGGTGCTCGCGGCCAGGGGCGCCGAGGCGCTGGAACTGGCGGCGAAGACGCTGTCGCAGGAGACCGGCCGGAGGGTCATCGGGGTACCCACCGACACCGGCGACGACAAGTCGGTGCGCGCCCTCGTGCAGCGAACGGTGGACGAACTCGGCGGCGTCGACATTCTCGTGAACGCGGCGGCCACACCGTGGAGTGCGGGCAAGCCGAGCGACTTCGCGTCCACCACCGACGACGTGGTCCGCGGCGAACTCGAGATCAAGGTGCTCGGCTATCTGCGGACCGCCCGCGCGGTGGCACCGCACCTCGTCGAGCAGGGGTGGGGACGGATCATCAACATCAGCGGGCTCGGTGCACGCCAGGCCAACTCCATCGCGCAGACCGTCCGGAACGTCGGGGTGTCGGCGCTGACGAAGAACCTCGCCGACGAACTCGGACCGCACGGCGTCAACGTCACCGTGGTGCATCCCGGATTGACGCGGACGGAACGACTCGTCGACCGGCTGACGGAGCAGTCCGAGGCGGAAGGGGTGCCCGTTGCCGAACTGGAGTCGCGGCTGGCGACCAACTCGATCCACCGGTTGATCGACGCGAGCGAGGTCGCGGACGTCGTCACGTTCCTGGCGTCGCCGCGCAGCGTCGGGATCACCGGCGACGCGGTTGCGGTCGGTGGGGGTGCGCCGGGCGCCGTCTACTACTGAGCGTGGGCGGGTGACAGCACGCCGTCGCGCTGGGTGACTTCGCGGGCGGCGCGTTCACCGGAGCGGACGGCGCCGTCGACCCAGCCGCACATCACGGACGAACTCTCCGTGCCCGCCCAGTGGATGCGACCGCACGGCGCGCGGAGGGCGTGGCCGAACTGGGTGAGCACTCCCGTCGGTGCGTGGCTGAGCATGCCGCCGCCGGAGTACCGCTCCAGGCTCCAGTTCTGCTCGATGTAGTCGACGGGGGAGGCCGCTGCGGCTCCGAATCTCGCGGTCAACTCGCCGAGCACCGCCTTCTTCCGCTCCGCTTCCGGCAGCGTCCCCAGCGTGCGGGCGATCGGTCCCTCGACGATCACGCACAGAACGCCGGGACGTCCGGTGTCGGTGCAGGCGTCGATGGTGATCGTCGCGGGGGAGTCGGGGGCCGCCGACTGCCCCGACAATCCGTCGGCGCGCCAGAAGGGTTCGTCGTAAACGACGGCGATCTTCATGACGGCGCCGCTCGGCATCCTCTGGTGCAGGAACGACCGATCCATCGGGAGCAGGGGCTCGTAGAGGATCTGGCTCGCGATGGCGAGAGGCACCGCGACGATCGCTCTCCGCGCCCGCACGGCCAGGTCCCCGGAGCGAACGGTCACRCCGTCGCCGTCCTGCGCGAGGTCCCGGACGGGTTGCGACAGGTGGAGCGCGTCGCCGATCTCGGCTGCCATCGGACGGTAGACGGCCCCCATCCCGCCGACCGGCCGCGCATCCTCGGCCGCGTCCTTCACACCGAGAACGAAACCGGGACCGCCGCCGGACGCCATCTGATACAGCACGAACAGCATCGACACCTCGGATGCGGCGGACGTGTAGCAACCGGCGACGGCGGTCTCGAGAAGGTCGTGGGCAGGCTTGGACAACGTGTTGTCGCCGAGCCATTTCGCGAGACTGATCGCGTCCCACTTGGCGGCCTTCTTCGCCTCCCACGGCGCCTCGAGCGGGATCGTCTTGCACATCTGGCCGAGTTCGAAGAATACGGCGCCGAGATTCGCCGTGGCCCAGGGACTCATCGTCAGGGGAATCGTGCCCTTGTACCGGTACTGCTTGCCGTCGACGACCATCATGGCGTCGCCGTCGGTGTACTGCTTGTAACTCGGGACGCCGAATTCGTCCATCAGGGCGTAGATCCGGTCCTGCCCCGGCCCGATCCACGCGCCGCCGCGGTCGATCCACGAACCGTCGTCGCGGGTCTCGGTGAACGTGCGCCCGCCGATCCGGTCGCGGGCCTCCATCAGTGCAACCGTGTGCCCGGCCTGTTTCAGACGCAGCGCCGCCGTCAGTCCGGCGAATCCGGCTCCTACGACGCAATAGTCGACTTCGATGTCTGCCATGACGAATCCCCTCGCGCTCTTCGATCCTTACTCGCGACGAGGGGTCCGGTCAAGGCCCCCGTGAGTACTTGTTAACCGCCGGTGGTTAACAAGTACTCACGGGTGGGGACGAGCGGGAACACCTGCTCGGCGATGCGCTCGAGTTCCTCGTGCGCGGGGGAGCACTGGATGAGCAGCAGGGTGAGGCCGGCGTCCTGGTAGGCCCGGATCTTCTCCGCGACCTGTTCCGGTGTGCCGACAAGGTCGGGGCGCAGTCCGCGGGTGCCGACGGAGTATTCGCGCTTGGACAGTTCGACGTCGAGTTCGGAGTTCTTCACGAACTCCTCGAACGACGCGTACCCGGGCGAGTGCGGGTCGACGGTGGTGATGCGTTCGAGCTCGGCGCGGGCCTCGGCTTCGGTGTCGCGCACGATGATGTAGGTGGACATGCCGAATTCGGCCATGTCCCGCTGGTGGATTCGCTGCGACCGCGCGTTCATGTCGGCGATCTTGGTGCGCACCTCGTCGACGGTGCCGCCGTGCAGCACGTACGAGTCGGCGAACGTCGCGATCGATTCGCGGCCGCTCTCGCTCTCGCCGCCCGCGAAGACCGGGGGATGGATTGCGGGTTTCGGCGACAGGATCGAGTCGCGCACGCTGAAGTGCTCGCCCTGGTAGGTGAACGGGGTGTGCTCCCAGAGTCCGCGGAGTACGTCGACGAATTCGGTGGCCTGCCGGTACCGGTCGTCGTGCCGGGTGAACGCGCCGCCGTACTGCCGGGCTTCTTCCTCCCACCAGGCGGCGACGACGTTGAGCGCGAACCGTGCCGCACCGGCGTCGGTGGTGCCGGCGATGTCGGTGATGGTGGCCGATTCCTTCGCGGTGACCGCGGGCAGGTGGAATCCGGGTCGCACCGCCGTCATCACCCGGAGCTGTTCGGTGACCGCGAGGATCGCCGACGACAGCGACCAGGCCTCGAGGCTGGGTGCGTCGACGCCCTTGCGGTCGTTGAGGTAGAGCTCGGGGACGAGGGTGGTGTGGTATCCGAGCCGGTCCGCCAGCTGCGACAGCTTTTTGACGTAGTCCCAGGTGGCGGGCATGCCTTCGTCGCCCAGGTTGCGCAGAAACCCGCCGTAGATGGGCGTCCAGTAGCCGAAATGCATGTCATTCCTCCGTGATGGCGTCGAGCGACGCACGCAGATCGTCGACGAGGTCTTCCAGGTTCTCCAGTCCGATGGACAATCGGACGGTGCGGTAGCCGAATCCGGCGTCGCGGAGTTGCGTGTCGTCGAGGTGGCTGTGCGTGGTGGTGGCGGGGTGCACCACCAGCGAGCGGGCGTCGCCGATGTTGGCGACGATGGCGAACAGTTGCAGCGAGTCGACGAACTTCGCCACCTTCGCGTCGTCGACGGCGAGGTCGAACGAGAAGACCGAGCCGGCGCCGCGCGGCAGGTACCGCTGGGCCGCGTCGTGCCACCGGTTCTCCGGCAGTCCGGGGTAATTGACCTTCGCCACCGCGGGATGACCGTCGAGGAACTGTGCGATCGCCAGCGCCGAACCGACTTGCCGCTCCAGCCGCAGGTCCAGCGTCTCCAGCCCTTGAAGCAGCTGGAACGAATTGAACGGGGACAGTGCGGGACCGAGGTCGTGGACGACCTTCGTCTTCGCGTACACGAGGTACGCGCTCCGGTCGCGACCGAACTCGTCCCACAGCACGAGGTCGCCGATCCGCGGATACGGCTCGGTGAACTGGGTCCAGCGCCGCGGCTCCGCGCCGAAGTCGAATGTACCGAGGTCGACGATCACCCCGCCCAGCGACGTTCCGTGCCCGCCGATGAACTTGGTGGCCGAGTACACGGCGATGTCGGCGCCGAAGTCCTTGGGGCGGAGCAGGTACGGGGTGGCGATCGTGTTGTCGACGATCAGCGGTACCCCGGCCTGGTGCGCGATGTCGGCGACGGCCCGGACGTCGAGGACGGAGGCGACGGGGTTGCCGATCGTCTCGGCGAAGAAGGCCCGGGTCTCGGGGCGCGCGGCCGCACGCCAGGCGTCGAGGTCGTCCTGGTCGACGAGCGTGACGTCGATCCCGAAGTCCGCGAACGTGTCCGTGAGCAGGTCGACCGTGCCGCCGTACAGTTGCCGCGCCGCGACGATGTGCTGCCCCGACTTGGCGAGGGTGAGCAGTGCGACTGCGACGGCGGACTGCCCGGACCCGGTGGCCAGCGCGGCGACACCGCCGTCGAGGTCGGCGAGCCGCTGCTCGAGCACGGCCTGGGTGGGGTTCCCGGTGCGGCTGTACAGGTTTCCCTTGCGGCGCAGGGAAAAGATGTCCCGTGCCTGGTCGAAGCTGCCGAAGTCGTAGGCAACCGATTGGTAGATCGGGGGGATCGCGGTGTTCTGCGGCGTGCCGGGCTGATAGCCGGTGCGGACCTGCCGGGTCGCGAACCCTGTGGTCTCGGGCATCGGTGTGCCTGTCCCTTCGTCGATACTCTTGATTGGCCGGGGGTCGATCACAAAACGAATATGTTCGGAACAAAACACGAAGTGTGACGAGAAGACACGCGTTTTGTTCTGCTCGAGCATTACTCTTGTTTCGCCGCGCGCGAGTGAGTCAGGGTGACGCAGTCAATCCTGCGAACAACCACCCCGAGTGAGGTAATCAGTGGACATCGACTGGCTGGAACCCGAAGCGACCGCGCGTGGCTCGGTGATCGTCATCGCCGGCCGAGGTGAGCATGCTCACGTGTACCGCAGGTTCGCCCGCCGGATCGCGTTCGATGGCTACCGCGTCGCGGTGGTGGAGAACGACCCCGCGGCGGCCGCTCGGGTGATCGCCGACGCCGAGTCCGGTCTCCCGCTCACCGTCGTCGGGTCGGACAGTGGCGCCCTCACCGCGCTCGACCTCGCCGCCACCCATCCGGCCGTGTCCGGGGTCGTGGCCGCGGGTCTCCTCGTCGCGGGCACCGACGCCTTCACCGGAGGGTGGGACGGCGAACTCGAGATCCGCTCCGCGTGTCCGGTGCACCGGGGCGTCCTGGCCGCGGACGATGCTCTCGACCGGGGCACGCTCGGCGCGGAAGCGCCGGTCGCCACCGCGGATTCGCTGACCCACGTGCAGGTTCCCGTCCTCGTCGTCCACGGAGGCGCCGACGTCCTCAGCCCGGCGGCGGAGGTCGTCGCCGTCGCGTCCGCGTTGCCGGGCGCCCGCGTGGTCGTCGTGAACGACGGGCGGCACGACATTCTCAACGACGTGTCCCACCGGTCCGTCGCCGCCGAGATCGTGCAGTTCCTCGAGCGTCTGCGACTGCCCGGCACGCCCGACGTCCTCCTCCGCGAACCGGCGGGCGCACTCGCGCAATGACCCGGGGCGGGGCCGGTAGTGGTTGTCGATCGAAGGGGTGTGGATGTCAGCGGTGCTGGAGTCGGAGACGATTGCTCCGGAGTGGTTGCTCGAACGAATCGACGGCCGCACCGCGGAACTCGCCGATGCCGTCGCCGACCTCATCAGGTCGGGTGAGCTGAGCCCCGGCGACCGCCTGCCGACCGTCCGCGCACTCGCGAAGGCGACCGATCTCAGTGTCGGTGCGATCGTCAGCGCGTGGGGCCGGTTGCAGGAGCAAGGTTTCGTGCAGACCCGCCGCCGCGGCGGCACCGTGGTTCTACCGCCGCTCGACAGTGTGCCCGAGCGCGGCATCCCTGACTGGCGTGGCGTCGACCTGGCGCAGAATGCACCGGATCTGGCGCTGCAGCCGTCCCTGTCCGACGCTTTGTTGTCCAGCCTGGACGCCGAGACGTTGAATGTGTTCGGGCGGGAACTGATGACCGAGCGTCTGCGCAATGCCGTCGCTCCGGGGTGGCCGTTCGAACCGGAGGCGTGGGCGACCGCGGGCGGCGGCACCGAGGCGCTGCTGCTGGCGGTGGAGGCGGCGGCGCCGCCCGGGTCCCGGGTGGCGGTCGACGAGCCTCTCGGCCCGGGCGTGCTCGACACCCTCCGCGATCTGGGTCTGGATGCGGTCGGCGTCGGCGCCGACCGCGACGGTCCCCGGCCGGACGCGCTCGACGAGGCCCTGACGGCCGGTGCGGTCGCGTTCGTGTTCCAGCCCGGGGCGCCGTTCGCCGTCGACCACGCGGTCAGCGCGCGGCGCACCCGCGAACTCGCCGACGTGCTGCGACGGCATCCGGCGGTGTGGGTGGTCGAGGACGACTCGATCGGACCGCTCGAACCGGAGCAACCGCCGACGCTGGGCTGTGAACTGCCGCAGCGTGTCGTCCGGATCCGCAGTTACTGCAAGGCGTACGGGATCGACGTGCGGACCTCCGTCCTCGGCGGCTCCCGCGAGCTGATCGAGAAGGCCATGAAGGTGCGCAGTCACGGCGTCGGCTCGAACAGCCGGATCCTGCAGAACACCCTCGCCCACCTGATCGGCAGCGCCGACGCCGAACACGCGGTCACGGCGGCGCACGAACGCTACGCCGCGCGGCGCACGACGCTGCTCGGGGCCCTGATCGACCGCGGTATCGAGGCTTTCGCGGGCCCGCACAGTCTGGTCGTGTGGGTGACGGTGTCGGACGAGACCGCGGCGCTGGTCGCGTTGGCGCGGCAGGGCATCTCCGTGGGGGCGGGATCGCGGTCGTTCGTGCGGTCACCCGCACGGCAACTCCTGCGCCTGTCGGCCACTCAATTGCCCGACGACGCCGAGCTGATCGGGCAGCTCGCCGACGTCGTCGCGGCGGCTGTCGCGGAGTCGTCGCGCGAGTTCTTCGACTGATCGGACTTTGTTCGGCAGCACTGCGGGACATACGAAATATGTTTTGAAACATCGAGAATTTAATACTCTGCACGCGTCTGTTTGCTCCATACACTTCAACGCGGCGTGCCGAGGCAGGTGCCTGACGGCGAACGACGAAGGAGCGAGAACATGACGAGACGGCAACTGAAATTGGGAGCTGTCCTCACCCCCACAGGTGGTCCCGGGCACCCGTACACCTGGCTGGACCCGGAGATCCCCGGCGACGCCAGCGTCGACATCGACTGGTACATCGAGTACGCGCGTCTCGCCGAGCAGGCGCGGTTCGACCTCGTGTTCATCGTCGACAGCCAGTTCATCACCCCCGACTCGCCCCCGCACTACCTGAACCGGCTCGAGCCGCTGACGCTGCTGTCGGCGCTCGCCGTGGCCACCGAGCACATCGGGCTCGTCGGCACCCTGACCACGTCGTTCAACCAGCCGTTCAACCTCGCGCGACGGTTCGCGTCCCTCGACCTGATCAGCCGCGGCCGCGCAGGCTGGAACGTGGTCACCAGCGGCGACTCGGGCACCGCCGGAAACTACAGCCTCGAGGAGCATTACGACTACGCCACCCGCTACGGCCGGGCACTCGAACACGTCGAGGTGGTCAAGGCGCTGTGGGATTCGTACGAGGACGACGCGTTTCCGCGCGACCGGGACGCCCGCCGCTTCCTCGACGCGGACAAGCTGCACACCCTCGACCACCGGGGTGAGCACTTCTCGGTGGTGGGCCCGCTCAACATCGAACGCTCACGGCAGGGCCAGCCGGTGATCTTCCAGGCCGGCGACTCCGACCAGGGCCGCGACCTCGGCGCGCGCATCGCCGACGGGATCTTCACGCATGCCCCGAGTTTCGAAGCGGGAGCGGCGTTCTACGCTGACATCAAGAACCGGGCCGCGGCGTACGGGCGCGCCCCCGAGGACATCGTGATCCTGCCGGGCGTCACCGTCACCGTGGGCGACACCGACGCCGACGCCCGCGAGATCGAACGCACGACCCAGCTGGCGGACAACGACTTCGGTAGGTCCCTGCGGGAACTCGGCCGGCCGTTCGGCTGGCACGACTTCCAGCAGTACGACCTCGACGCGCCGTTCCCCACCGAGGCCTTGCAGCACGCCGAGCGGAGCTTCTACACGCAGGCGAAGAAGATCACCGACCTCGCCGTCGGCCGCGGGCTGACGCTGCGGCAGACCGTCGAGGCGCTCAACGCGCCGAAGACGTCGCCGTTCACCGGCAGCGCCGAGACCGTCGCGAACGAACTGCAGCGCTGGCTGGACGGTCACGCCCTCGACGGCATCAACATCCACATCGGTCACCCGGCGCAGTTCCGCCGCTTCGTCGACGAGGTGCTGCCGATCCTGCGCGAGCGCGGGGTGGTCCGGGAGGATTACGAGCAGGACACCCTGCGCGGCAACCTCGGCCTGCCCTTCGCGGAGAACCGCTACACCCGTGCGCGGCGTGAGGGAATCGACCCCGCCCCGCTGCCCGGCACCACCGCGTCGCTGTCCGCGAGCGTCTGAATCACCACCCCCCCTTTGCATGGTCAGGAGCACCCAGTGAGCAAGAAGAGCCGGCGGATCGCCGGCGCCGTAATATTCGGAGTGATCGTCGGTCTCGTGGCCACCGCGTGCGGCGGTGGCAGCAGTTCGGACGGCGCCGAGGTCAAGTGGGCGTTCAACCTCCCCACCTCGTGGGATCCGGTGACGAGCCGGACCGGAAACGACATCAACACCATCAGCCTCGCGTATGCGTCGCTGACCCGGCTCGACGCCGAGGGCAACGTCGAACCGTCGCTCGCCGAGAGCTGGAAGTACAACGCCGACGGCACCGCGGTGACGTTCAGCCTGCGTGACGGTTTGACGTTCTCCGACGGGACCACCCTCGATTCGCAGGCAGTGAAGGCGTTCTTCGACCGGGGCAAGACCCAGGACGATTCGTTCCTGCGCGATCAGCTCGCCGGCGTCACCGAGGTCACGGCAGACACCGCCACCGACGTCACGCTGCACCTGGCCGACGCCGACTACCAGATCCCGTACCTGGTCGCCGGGCGCACCGGTGCGATCGCCAGCCCGACGGCGGCCGCCGACCCGCAGAAGCTCAGCGTGTGGCCGGTCGGGGCCGGTCCGTTCACGATCACCGATTTCGTCGCCGAGGATCACGCGTACTTCGAGAAGAACCCGAACTACTGGGACGCCGAGAACATTCACATCGACCACTTCGAACTCAGCGTCGCCCCGGACCCGGCCACTCTCGTCGCCGGTGTCCAGTCCGGCTCCATCGACTTCGCGACGCTGCCTGCGTTGCAGTCCAAGGAAGCCGAGGCCGCCGGTCTCGACGTGACCGTGAAGCCGTCGCTCGCAGCGAACGACGTGTCCATCAACCTCAACAAGGCCCCGTTCGACAACCCGAAGATCGTCGAGGCGTTCCGCTACGCATTCGACCGCCAGGCATTCGTCGACGTCATCACGAACGGGCTGGGGAGCACCACCAGCCAGCCGTTCCCCGACGGCTACCTCGCGTTCAACCCGGAGATCGAGAAGCTCTGGAACTACGACCCCGACAAGGCATCTCGTCTCCTCGCCGAGGCGGGCTACGCGCCCGGGCAGTTGTCGATCGAGATCACGGCGCAGTCGGCGGCCACCAACCGTGCGGAACTCGTGCAGTCGCAGCTGAAGAAGATCGGCGTCGAGTCCACGATCAAGGTGGTCCCGCCGGGATCGTCGACGTGGCAGAGCGAGGTCTACATCGCGAAGAACCCGCAGCTGGCCACGGACGGCACCATCGGACGTGAATCCCCGGTGCAGAACCTGCTCGCCGTCTACGGTCCGGAAGGCATCATGAACCTCAGCGGCCCGCACGCGTCGCCGGAGTTCTCCGCCGCACTCGACACCGTGCGCCGCACCCCGCTCGAGGACCCGGAGTACAAGCCGCGGTTGTGGCAGGCCGTCAAGGTCGGTGTCGAGCAGTCGCCGACGAACTACCTCTTCAGCAACCCGTGGATCATCGTGTCCAACCCGGACCTGAAGAACCTGAACATCCTGCCGTCCCAGGTTCGCTGGGAAGGCGTCACGGTCTCGTGACCACCGCAGACATCGAGGCCGCAGGCACCGGGAGGACATTCGCTCTCCCGGTGCCTGCGGGCGCGTTCGGCACGGCGGCGCGGATTGTGCTCGGCACCGTGCTGATCGTGGTCCCGGTCTTCCTGTTCTCCACCCTGATCACGTTTCTGCTCGGTGCGGCCAGCGGGCTGAATCCGGCCGCCGGCATCGCCGGTGACGCCGCGACCCCGGAGACGATCGCCCGGATCAACGCCGAGTTCGGGCTGGACAAGCCGGTCTGGCAGCAGTACGTCGACTGGATGTCGAGCATGCTGAGCGGCGACCTCGGTGTCTCGTGGTTCAGCAAGATCCCGGTCAGCGAGTTGATCGGTGAGCGGCTCGCCGTCAGCGCCTCCATCGCGGGTGTCGCGCTGGTCATCGGACTCGTCCTCGGTGTCGGGCTCGGGGTGCTCGCCGCCGTCTACAAGGGCAGCCTGCTCGACCGGGCGATCACCGCCTACACGTCGGTGGCGTCGACGCTGCCGCCGTTCGTCATCTCCATCGGACTGATCCTCGTCTTCAGCGTCGGGCTGCACTGGCTGCCGTCGGCCGGGTACGTCCCGCCGGACGAGAACTTCGGCCGCTGGCTGTCGTTGATCATCATGCCCGCGATCGCGCTGAGCATGGACGTCGTCGCCGATATCGCGCGGCAACTCCGCACCGGCCTGGTCGCGGAACTGGATCAGAACTACGTCACCGGCGCGGTGGTGCGGGGCATCGGTCCGTCACGGATCCTGTTCGTGCACGCCCTGCGTAACGGCAGCGGTCCCGCCCTGTCGATCCTGGGCATGAAGATCCCCACGCTCATCGGCGGCGCCGTCGTGATGGAGACCATGTTCTCCATGCCCGGCTTCGGTCGCCTCGCCGCCGACTCCGCGCTGCGCGGGGACGTTCCGATCGTCCAGGGAACGCTCGTGGTGGCGATCGTGTTCGTGCTGTTCTGCAACATCGTCGTCAACATCGCCCAGAGCGTCCTGCAGCCGGCCACCAAGCGGAGAGACTGACATCCCATGCTCACAGCAATTCTGCGCTATCACTCCGCTCGCGCCGCGCTGATCGTCCTCGGGCTGATCGTGGTCCTCGCGCTCTTCGGGCCCGTTCTCGCGCCGTTCGACCCGCTCGAGCAGGACACGTCGGCAATCCTGCAGGGCCCGAGCGGAACTCACTGGCTCGGAACGGACAACGTCGGACGGGACGTGTTCAGCCGGCTGCTTGCGGGTTCGACCGTGTCGGTGCTGTCGGCTCTGCAATGCGTCGTGGTCGGATTTCTCCTCGGCGTGATCCCGGGCTTCCTGTCGGTGTATCTGGGGCGCAGCGTGGAATGGTTCACGCTCCGGCTGATGGATGCGCTGATCACGCTGCCGTTCCTCGTGTTCGCCGTCGCGATGACCGCGCTGCTCGGAAACGGGCTGGCGCAGGCGATGTTCGCGGTCGGCATCCTCATCGCGCCCGCGTTCTACCGGGTCACTCGCGCCGCGGCGCTGACCGTTGCCAACTCCCAGTACGTCGAGGCCGCCGAACTGATGGGCGCCGACACGTCCTGGATCATCCGCCGCCACGCGGTGCGCAAGGTGCTGCCCGCGGTCGGGGTGACATTCGCCGCCATGACCGGGGCCAGCCTCGTCATCGTGTCTTCGCTGACCTTCCTCGGGATCGGCGTCGTCCCGCCCGACCCCACCTGGGGCGGACTCCTCGCCAGCGGACTGCAGTACCTCTACCAGGTTCCGTTCGGTCCCGTCGTCCCCGCGCTGCTGATCGTGGCGACCGTGTGGGCGCTCAATGCCATCGCCGACGCACTGCGCGATGCAACCGGCCGCCCCGCACGACGCGCCCCCAGGAAACAGGAGGTCACCTCGGATGTCCACTGACACACTCGATGCCACTTCGGCACCGGACACCACACGCCCCCGCAGGCCGGTGCTCACCGTCAGCGATCTGCGTATCGCTCTCGACGAAGGAACCGAACTGGTCCGCGGCGTCGACTTCTCCCTCGCGCCCGGCGAAGCACTCGGGATCGTCGGCGAATCGGGAAGCGGCAAATCGCTGACCTGCCGCGCCATCCTCGGAATCCTGCCCGGCGGAATCGACGTCACCGCAGGCTCGATCGACTTCGACGGCATCGAACTCACCGACCTCGGGCGCAAGCAGTGGCGACCCCTGCGCGGCACCCGCATCGCCGCCGTGTTCCAGGACCCGGCGTCCTACCTGAACCCGTCCATCCGCGTCGGTGAACAGCTCGCCGAGGCGCTCCGTTCCACGCTCGGACTGTCCCGCGCCGACGCCAAGCGGCGCGGCCTCGAACTGTTCCGGAAGATGGGGCTGACCGACGCGGACACCGTGTACCGCCAGTACCCGCACGAACTGTCCGGGGGCATGCTCCAGCGGGTTCTCATCGCGATCGCGGTGTCCGCGGAACCGGAACTCCTCATCGCGGACGAGGCGACCACCGCCCTGGACGTCACCGTCCAGGCCGAGGTCCTCGACCTGCTCGAGGACCTGCGCGAAGAACTGGGCCTCGCGCTCGTCCTCGTCTCGCACGACCTCGCCGTGGTCGCTCAGGTCTGCGACAGCGTGATCGTGATGCGGGACGGCGCCGTCGTCGAGTCCGGGCGGGCGGACGACCTGCTCACCGCGCCCCGGCACGAATACACCCGCCAACTCGTCGACAACCATCGGGAATACGGGCTCGAGTCGTTCATCGGGAAGGAGGCGGCTCGTGTCTGAACCGTTGCTGCGCATGACCGACGTCCGGGTGGAGCGTGGGCTCCGTGGCGCCCGCAAGCAGATCCTGCACGGCGTCGACCTCACCATCGATGCCGGCGAGAAGGTGGGACTCATCGGTGAAAGCGGCTCCGGGAAAACGACACTGGCCCGGACGATTCTCGGTCTGATCACCCCGACGGCCGGGTCGGTCGAGATCCGCGGGCAGCGCGTCGACGACCTGCCCGCGGCGCAACGCCGGGCGCACCGCCGCACGGGGACCGTCCAGTACGTGTTCCAGGATCCGCTGCTGAGCCTCGACCCGGACATCCCCGTGGGCGAGTCGATCGCCGAGGGTCTGATCGTGCGGGGCGGGCTCCGTGACGCCGTGTGGTCGAAGGTCGCGGCGGTGCTGAGCAGTGTCGGACTCGACGCCGGCATCGCGGCGCGGATTCCGGCCGAACTGTCGGGTGGGCAGCGTCAGCGGATCGCGATCGCGAGGGCCCTCGTCCTGGATCCGGCGCTGCTGCTGCTCGACGAACCGGTGAGCGCCCTCGACTCGGTCAACCGCATCCAGATCCTGAAACTGCTCACCGAACTCGGGCATTCGAGGCAGCTCGCTCAGCTGTTCATCTCGCACGACCTGGGGGCCGTCGCCGCGCTGGTCGACCGGATCGTCGTGCTGTACCGCGGCAACATCGTCGAGGACGGACCCACCCATCAGGTGATCTCCGATCCCCAGCACCCCTACACCGCGCTCCTCGTCGGATCGGCGCCCACCTTGAGTGGTGGCGCCGTGACCCGCGAGCGTCGCCGGGAGTTGAGGCTCACGGGCGCTAGCGGCGCAATGCCTTTCGCGCCAGCCAGTTGCCGAAGAACTGGGAGGCCTGCACGAGCAGGATGATGACGAGGGTGGCGACGAGGGTCACCTGCCAGTTGAAGCGCTGGTAGCCGTAGACGATGGCGAAGTCGCCGAGCCCGCCGCCGCCGATGGTGCCGGCCATCGCGGAGATGTCGACGATGCCGATGAGGACGAACGTGTATCCGAGGATCAACGGGCCCAGGGCTTCCGGGATCAGCAGGGTGACGATGATCCGCAGGGGACCGGCACCCATCGCGCGGGCAGCCTCGATCACACCGGGGTCGACGGTCACCAGATTCTGTTCCACGATGCGCGCGATGGCGAACGACGACGCGATGATCATCACGAAGATCGCGGCCTCGGTGCCGATGGTCCGGCCCACCACTGCGAGGGTGACGGGCCCCAGTGCGGCGAGCAGGATGATGAACGGAATCGGCCGCACGATGTTCACGAGGATGTTCAGGACCGTGTAGGCGGCCGTGTTCTGGAGGATCCCGCCCTTCCGCGTGGCGTACAGCAGCGTCCCCACCGCGAGCCCGATCAGCCCGCCGACCACCAGTGTGATCACCACCATGTAGATGGTGGTGCCGATGGATTCGAACAGTACGGGGCGCAGTTTGTCCCAGTTCGTGGTCATGCCTGTACTTCCTCGACGTCGGTGACGGTCCGCAACCGGCGGATGACGTCGTCGACACCGTCGTCCGGACCGACGAGTTCGAGCGTCAGACTGCCGAACGAGCGGTCCTGCAGGGTGGTGATGCCGCCGTAGACGATCTCGAACCGGACACCGTGCCCACCCGCGTCGGAGAGAACGTCGCCGATCCGGCTGCCGTCCCGCACGTCGGCGGTGACGATCCGGCCACCGAAACGCGCGCGCAGCCGCTCCAGGTCGGCCGGTTCCGGGCGGTTGCGCAGGATCGTGCTCACGAAGCTCTTCGACGCCGGCGCCTGTGGTTCGGAGAAGACGTCGAACACGGTGCCGAGTTCCACGACGCGACCCTCCGCCAGCACGGCGACACGATCCGCGACGGCCCGGACGACGTCCATCTCGTGCGTGATCACCACGATCGTGACCCCGAGTTCCCGGTTCACCTTGCGGAGCAGGCGGAGTACGTCCTGCGTGGTCTCCGGGTCCAGGGCGCTGGTGGACTCGTCGGCGAGCAGCAGGTCCGGCGACGTCGCCAGCGCGCGGGCGATCCCGACCCGCTGCTTCTGCCCGCCGGACAGCTGGTCGGGGTAGGCCCGCGCCTTGTCGGACAGGCCGACGAACGCGAGCAGTTCGGCGACGCGTTCGCGGCGCTTCTGCCGTGGCCAGCCCGCCACGACGAGGGGGTATCCGACATTCCCGGCGACGGTGCGGGAGCGGAACAGGTTGAACTGCTGGAAGATCATGCCGATCTTCGCGCGCACGTGCCGGAGTTTCGATTCCGGCAGCGCGGTGATGTCGACGTCGTCGACGACGACGCGCCCACCGGTGGGGCGTTCCAGGCCGTTGATCAGCCGGACCAGCGTGCTCTTCCCGGCCCCCGAGTAGCCGATGACCCCGAAGATCTCACCTCGTTCGATGGTGAGATCGACGGCGTCGACGGCGGTGAGTGTCTTCTTTCCGGCTTGGAAGGTTTTGGTGACGGATTCGAATCGGACGATCGGTGTCATCTACTTGGCCGAACGAATTCCCTCTTCGACCCGCGACAGGATCTGCTGCAGCTGCGCGCCGTCGCGTTCCACCTCGACCGACGTTCCCTTCGACTCCTCGCGCACGGCGGCCTGGATCTCGGGGTTGTGCCAGATCTTCACGAGTTCGAGGTACGTCGCGTTGTCCTTGTCCTCGGCGCGGGTGACGAACGTATTGATGTACGGCTCGGCGGCGGGGCTCGACGGGTCGTCCTTGTAGAGGGCCGATTCGGGATCGATGCCCGAACGCTCGAGGAAGGTGTTGTTGACGATCGCACCGTCCACGGACGCGAGCGACAGCGCCGTCTGCGCGGCGTCGACCGGCGTCACCTTCACCTTGGACTTACCCGCGTCGATGTCGGCGGGCGTGGGGGACGGGTTGTCGCCGGTCAGGGTGAGCAGGCCGGCGCCCTTCAACACGAACAGCGCACGAGCCTGGTTGCTGGGGTCGTTGGGGATGGCGATCTCCCCGCCCTGCGGAATGTCGGCGACACTCTGGTGCTTCTGCGAGTACAGGCCGAGAGGCACGATCTGGGTGGCGCCGATCGGGGTGAGGTCGTCGTCGGCGCCGGTGTTGTACTCGCCGAGGAACTGCAGGTGCTGGAAGAGGTTGGCGTCGATCTGCCCCTGCGACAGGGCGATGTTCGGCTGCGAGTAGTCGGAGAAGTTCACGACGTCGAGCGTGATACCCGCGTCCTTCGCCTTCTCCTCGAAGATCTCCCACGAAAGGTCGCTGGCCTCGGTGGTTCCGATCCGAACCGTGTCGCCGTCGGCGCCGCCGGATCCACCGGAGCACGCTGTCAGTACCGCCAGGAGAGGAACGGCGGCAAGGGCGAGAGAACGGCTGAACTTCACGAAAAATCCCCACGATCGATCTGCTGACCACGGAGTGTGGCCGCTGACAACGTAGCCCGTCCGCGCGCGGTGCGGAATGGTTTCGATCGCCGTGATTCGAAGGAACGTGCCTCGACTTCCGTTCCTGCCCTGCAGTATTCGACCGGAACCACTGAGTGCTCTAGGGTGGCGGGGTAGGCATGCGAGAGGTGATGAGGCAATGAAGGTAACGGTAGTGGCCGGCAATCCCAAGCCCGGTTCACGGACGCTGGACGCGGCCGGTCTGGTCGCGGCCGCGGTGACAGGCGCCGCCGTGGATTCCACGGTCGACGTGATCGAGCTCGGTCCGGGACTGCTCGGGTGGGGCGACGAGAAGGTCGCGGCGGCCGTGGAGACCGTGGCCTCGTCGGATCTCGTGGTGTTCGCCAGCCCGACGTTCAAGGCGTCGTACACGGGTGTGCTGAAACTGTTCCTCGACCAGTTCGCGACCGGCGACGGCCTGAAGGGCGTCGTGGTGGTGCCGCTGATGCTCGGGGCCGGCCCGGCACACGCCATGGCGCCGGACCTGCTGCTCAAGCCGGTGCTCGTGGAATTGGGCGCGACAGCCCCCGCGCCGGGCCTCTACCTCATCGACACCGCCTACACCACCGACACGCGCATCGCCGACTACGCCGAGCGGTGGGGTTCGATCCTCACCGCGGCGGCCCGGACCCGGACGGAACTCTCATGACGCAGGCAGACGGCACACTGGACAAGACTTCGCTCCGAGAGGCGTTCGGACATTTCCCGAGCGGTGTCGTCGCCGTCTGCGCCGAAGTCGACGGTGAACGGGTCGGGATGGCAGCGAGCACGTTCGTGCCGGTGTCCCTGGAGCCGCCGCTCGTCGCGTTCTGCGTGCAGAACACGTCCACGACGTGGCCGAAGCTCGCGGACCTCGAGCACGTCGGGATCAGTGTGCTCGGTGAGGCGCACGACGCCGCCGCGCGTGTGCTGGCCGCGAAGACCGGTGACCGGTTCGCGGGCCTCGACACCGAAACCACCGACGGCGGCGCGTTGTTCATCGACGGAGCGTCGGTGTGGCTGGACACCACCGTCACCCAGCAGGTGCCCGCGGGCGATCACGCGATCGTGGTCCTGCGGATCAACGAGCTGCGGGTGCAGTCGGAGATCGAGCCGATCGTGTTCCACCGCAGCCGGTTCCGCTGGCTCCGCACCGTCGCGTCGTAACCGAGTGCGATGACCACGGAACTGACGGCCCCGGCCGAGACGGACGTCCATCCTCTGGACGACGCGATTCGCGAATCCCTGCGCGGCGAGCACGCGCATTTCGCCCGGTGGTCGGGCCGGGTGGCGCGGTATCACCCGGACGTCGCGCCGCACGTCGGCCACCCGGACACCCTGGTGGACGAGGACTGGGCGGACCTGGCCGCACTGCTCGGCCCGTCGGCGACGGCCGCGCTCCGCGGATTCGGGCACACGCCGCCGCCGGGCTGGGAGGTTCTGGACTCCTTCGGCCTGGTCCAGATGGACGGCACCGCGCTGGACGTCGTACCGGACCCGGACGCCGAGGTCCTCGGCGCGGACAATGTTCCGGAGATCCTCGATCTGATCGGCCGCACCCGGCCCGGACCGTACCTTCCGCGGACCATCGAGATGGGGACCTACCTCGGGTTTCGGGTCGACGGCGAACTCGTCGCCATGGCGGGAGAGCGGCTGCATCCGCCCGGCTGGACCRAGATCAGCGCGGTCTGCACCGACGAGCGTTTCCGGGGCCGCGGATTCGGTGCCCGGCTCGTCCGCGCCGTCGGAGCCGGTATCCACGCACGCGGGGAGACGCCGTTCCTGCACGCCGCGCAGTCGAACACGACGGCGATCCGGCTGTACGAGAGCCTGGGTTTCACCCTCCGCCGGCAGTCCGCCCTCACCGTGGTCCGGACACCCGCGTAGGCGGCTCCGCCGCCCGTGCGTGGTTAACGAGTCCCTGCACTCGTCAACCACGCACGGGGAGCGGAGCGCCCTCGAAACGTTCGCGGAGTGTCGATTCGGCGTACTCGTGCTGGAAGATCCCCTTCTCGCGGAGTACCGGTACGACGTGGTCGACGAAATCGGTGAGGCCGGAGGGGAATCCGTCCGGCATCAGGTTGAATCCGTCCGCCGCGCCCGCCACGAACCACTCCTCGATGGTGTCGGCGATCTGTTCGGGGGAGCCGACGACGAGCCGGTGGCCGAAGCCGCCTGCCTTGCGCAGAAGTTCGGACACCGAGTACCGGCTCTCCAGTGCCAGTCGCACGACGGCTTCACGGAACCCGAGGGAACCGGAGAACGACGGGTCGACCGGCGCCAGCAGCAGGTCCTCCGGGATCGGCCGGTCCGGGTCGAGTGAGCTGAGGTCGACGCCGAGCATCCCGCCGAGCCGCTCGGCGGCCTTGGACTCCCAATCCTCGTACCGGGCGATCGCCTCGGCCTCGGTGCTGCCTACCACCGTGACGAGGCCGGGCAGGATCTTCACGGACCCGGGGTCGCGACCGGCCGCGCGCGCGACGTCCTTCACCTGCCGGTAGTGCTGCCGACCGGCGTCGAGTGTGAGCTCCGCCGAGAACACCGCGTCGGCGCTGCGTCCGGCCAGCGTGCGGCCCTGCGGGGAACCACCGGCCTGCACTAGCAGCGGGCGGCCCTGCGGCGACGGCGGCACGGGCAGCACACCGTGCACGTGGAAGAACTCCCCGTCGTGGTGCACCGGCACCCGGGTGGCCGCCGATTCCCACAGCGCCGTGACGACGTCCACGAACTCGGAGGCGCGGCGGTACCGCGCCTCGCGGTCGGGGATCCGGGAGAGACCGAAGTTGTGGGCCGTCCCGGCGTGGAACGTGGTCACCACATTCCACGCCACCCGCCCGCCGGACACGACGTCGAGGGACAGGAACCGGTCCGCCAGGTCGAACGGGTCGTTGAACGTCGTCGACGCCGTGCCGATCAGCCCGAGGTGCTCCGTCGCGCTCGCCACCACCCCGAGAACGGTGGTGGGTTCGAGCGCCCGGGTCGGTTTGACGGCGGGATCCTCGCGGAGCGCGGGACCGTCCGCGAGGAACAGCGCGTCCAGGGTGCCGCGCTCCGCGATCTTCGCGACCTCGGCGTAGTAGTCGGGGTCGATGAACGACGTCGGGTGCAGATCGGGGGCCCGCCACGCGGACGGGTGGAAACCCACGTCCAGCACGTTGACGTTGAGGATGACCTCTCGTTGCGCGGGCATCAGCCGGCGGGCTTCGCGGCGGCGCCGTCGACGTTCGTCTGGCTCCGGTCGGTGGCCCGCGCCGACTCGATGCTCTGCGCCACCCGGGAGAAGAACGGGTCGCTGTCGATCAGCTGACCGATCCGCGGATCGTGGTACGTGTCGAGCAGCGGCGCAAAGTCGGGGTTGTCCTTGTTCTTCTCGTTGATGACGACCTCGATCCAATACAGCTCGTAGGCGGGGGCGTTGAAGACGATCTTGTCGTCCGGGACGTCGGCGAGATCGAAGTTGGAACGCCAGCCCAGCGCCAGGTCGACGTCGGGGAGCGTGCGCGGCAACTGCGCCAGCGCGGCCTCGGTGAATTCGAACGACTTCGGGTTGTCCTTGACGTCGCGGATCGTCACGCGGGACGGGTCGACTCCGTCCTTCAGCGTCAACTGGCCGAGGTCCTGCAGGGTCTGCAGGGCCTGCGCCTGGTTCGACGGGTCGTCGGGGATGGCGACCTTGGCGCCCTTGGGGAGATCCTCGAGCTTGTCGAACTTCTCGGAATAGCCCGAGAACTTCAGGACGTACCAGTCGCCGGCCGCATATAGTCCGAAGTTGCCGTCCTCATTCTGCACCCGCATCCACTCCTGATGCTGGCTGTGGTTGGCGTCGATGTCGCCCTGGGAGACCGCGAGGTTCTTGAGCTTCGAATCCTCGATCTGCACCGGTTCGACGGTGATGCCGTGGTCGGGTGCGAGTTTCGCGACCTCCTTGGCGAGCTTCTCGTCGAGGATCGATCCGGCGGTGTACCCGATCTTGAACGTGGTCTGCGGACCGTCGCCCTCGGTGCGGTCGTTGCCACCTCCCGCGCCGCACGCGGTCAGGAGGAGTAGCAGTGTGGCCGTCAGTCCGCCTGCCGCGACAGCGCGGGCGCGCGTCACCGAGCGGGGTCGAGTCGTCATGGGTGTAGTCCTCTGATCTGGGTGGGAGTGAAAGGCTCAGCGTCGGTTGGTGAGGCGGGCTGCCAGGTCGCCGACGAGTTGGATGACCTGGACCAGCACCACGAGCGCGATGACCGTCGTGATCATCACGGTGTTGTCGAATCGGTTGTAGCCGTAGGCGATGGCGAGGTTGCCGATGCCGCCGGCTCCCACGGCGCCTGCGATCGCCGACATGTCGAGGATGCCGATCAACGCGATCGTCAGGGCACCGATGATGCTCGGGACCGCTTCGTGGAGTTGCACTTTGCGGATGATCTGGAAGTTCGAGCCGGCCGACGCGCGTCCCACTTCCACCACTTCGGGCGGAACGTCGCGCAGCGAGTTCTCGATCAGGCGCGCGACGTACGGGGTTGCGGCCAGCGTCATCGGTACGGCCGCCGCCTGCACCCCGAGCGACGTGCCGACGACGAAGCGGGTGAACGGGATGATGGCGGCCATCAGCACCAGGAATGGCAGCGATCGTCCGAGATTGACCACCCAACCGGCGACCGCGTTGACCGCCGGGTTGGGAAACAGCCCGCGGGGAGCGGTGTTGTGCAGGATGACCGCCAGCGGAGTGCCCAGCAGGATCGCCAGGATCACCGTGATCCCGACCATCTGCACGGTCTGTTGCAGGGCGGGCAGGAACAATTCGGGAAGTTCCTCGACGGGGGTCGAGATGGCCAGGACGACGCTGTCGGCGCTCATGCGGCCGCCTCCTCGGTGGCCGGGGCGGACGCGCTGTCGTCGACCCGTGTCCCGTGCAGGCCCCACGAGGACAGAAGCTCCCCGACCGACGGATGGTCACCGGCGACCGAGATGGTGACCCGGCCCGCCGGGCGTCCGCCGACCGACTCCACGGTCCCGGAGAGCACCCCGATCGACCGGCCGGTCGCCGTGCCGAGACGCTCGATCCAGTTGGTGGGGACGGTGTCGGAGCCGTAGGTGACGTGCCACAGCACGTCCCGGTCCTCCGCGGTGATGTGGGAACGGTCGGGGAGCAGCCCGACGCCGAGTTCGGAACGGGGGTCGCGCAGGAGGTCGATCACCGGTCCCGATTCCACGACCCGTCCCGCGTCGAGGACGGTGACCACGTCGGCGACCTGGCGGACGACGTCCATCTCGTGGGTGATCAGCACGATCGTCAGCCCGAGGTCGTCGCGCAGTTCGCGTAGCAACGCGAGGATGGATCGGGTGGTGGCGGGGTCCAGTCCGGACGTCGCCTCGTCGGACACCAGGACCTTGGGCGCCAGTGCCAGCGAGCGGGCGATCCCCACGCGTTGCCGCTGCCCGCCCGACAGTTGCCGGGGGTAGAGGTCGGCCTTGTCGGACAGTCCCACCCGCTCGAGCAGCTCCGCCACCCGTGCCCGTCGCTCGGTGCGGCCGATGCCGGCGAATTCCAGCGGCAGCGCCACGTTCTCGGCGGCGGTCCGGCGGGCGAGGAGGCTCGACGCCTGGAAGATCGTGCCGATCGCGCGGCGCTGCTCCCGCAATCGCCGCTCGGACAGCCCGGAGACGTCCGTCCCGTCGAGGAGGATGCGACCCTCGGACGGACGCTCGAGCAGGCTGATGATGCGCGACAGCGTGGTCTTGCCCGCCCCGCTCTGGCCGATCACCGCGGCGATCTGGCCGGTGCCGACGGTGAAGTCGATGTCGTGGAGCACCTCGACGGAACGGGCTCTCTTCCCGAATCGTTTCGTGACGGAACGGACTTCGATCATGCTGCACCACCTGTATCGGATGACGGCACCGCGGGTCGGCCGCCGGGAGGGAGTCCTGGCCTGTGGGTGGGCCAGTGGGCTCCCGAAACGATAGGCGTGGGTAAACGGAAAGTCATGTGTAAGAATCGACTTGATCAGAAGGTGCGCTCGCTACCCGGGATACACCGGACGGCGGTGGGCCGGGGCAGCCGCCGGATCGGGTAGCCGCAGCGTCGCCCGGAGCGACCGCTGCCGGTACCCGCGGGGCCGAGGCGGTCGCGCCCATGCGGAGAAGCCGGCGTCGAGGTCGGTGACGGTCGCGATGTGACCGTCCACGCCGGTGGCGTCGGGATCGTCGACGACGAACAGCAGGGCGCGCTCACGCACGGCCGTGCCGTGCCGGTCGACGTCGCCGCCGGACAGCACGACGATATCGGAAACCTCGGCGGCGGAGACGATGTCGTCGCCCTCCTCCGCCCACCATGCGACGGGAATCTTCTGCTGCGGCGGTGTCGGGACGTTGAGGGGGCCGGCGATGTCGAAGACCCCCTGGTGGTCGGCGTAGACGATGCGGTCGGAATCGGCGAACCGCACGTCGCCGGGGCGTCCACGGATCGTGTCGGCCGGCCAGCTCTCCCACAGTGTGCGGGAGGCGTGGATCGCGTCCGTCGTCACCGCGGGACTCGGCCCGGGCTCGATCCATACCCCCGCCGAGGCCAGGTTGCCCGGCGCCGACCGGTCCTCCACCCCGGTGAGCCAGCCGACGCGGCCGCGGCTGGTGTGGTCCAGCGAGGCCAGGCGGCGAGCCAGGTTGTACGGGTGGTCGAGGTGGGGGACGGCGGTGACGAACACACCGACGTCGGCGGTGGCGGCGATCAGCGCCGCGGCGGACACGCTGGGGGACAGGGCCGCGGTGGGGCGGGGAGCGGTCCGCGACACCCGTTCGACACCGACGAGGACGAAGTCCGCCCCGGTTCGGTCGACGAACGCGGCGAGTTCGTCGACCCGGCCGCGGCGGATGGCATCGACGAGCAGGTGCTCACCGAGCGCGAGTCCGTAGAAGGTCCTGCTGCGCTGGATCACACTCATCCGAGGTCTCCCGGTGTCGGTTCGAGGGTCTGCTGTCGTGATGTCAAGGGGCATCTCCTGAGAAGAGGGTGGATGTCGCGAGGGCGAGGGACGTCAGCCCCAGGGCGACCAGCAACATCGATACGGACGCACTGCGCCGGAGGACGCTGGACCGCGGATCCTGCGGGTCGTACCACAGCCAGAGGACCTGTCCGGCAACGAATTCGTTCCTGCCGGCACCGGACGCGGCGGCACCGGATCCCGGACCGGGATCGAATGTCTCTCGCCGGCCGGTGAACTCGTCGCCCCCGACCCGGTACGCGTAGGTGACCGCGGGTCGTACGTCGACGACCGAGCATTCGGACCCGGTCCACGACCGGGACCGCCACAGCGCGACGACGCCCGGAACCCCACGGAACAGGAGGAACGCACCCGCGATGATCCAGACGGTGACCACACGGGCGACGTTACGGCGGCGACGGTGGGGTCGTACAGCCTTCCCCGCAGCGTGAGCGGAACACCGCTATGCGACACCTGGACCGAGCGCAGGTGAGTACCGCTGTGGAGCAGAATGTTTCGATTGCTCACGACTCACAATCAGACTGAGCGCAATGCTCGTCCCGGGCGCGACGCTCTGGGAAGGTAAAAGGCAATCGCGGAGAGGGGAACCGTCATGAGCCGACATTCCGTCGTCGGGCTGCACCTCGATGCCGCCGTCGTCACGCACGTGCTCGACCCGAGGCAGCAGGCGCGGCGAGAAGACTTCGGGCGCAGCATCGACGAGTCGGGAATCGACTTCCTCATTCTCGGTGGTGACCACAAGAACGAGGTGGAGCCGAGGATCGATGCGACGGTGGCCGCCACCGTCCTGGCCCGGCACACGAGCACGGTGGGACTGGTGGTGGCCGGCGCCGTCGTCCGCGATCACCCGTTCAATCTCGCGCGCCGGCTCGGTTCCCTCGACCACGGATCCCACGGCAGGGCCGGCTGGCTGATCGGGTCGGGCCCGGTGAACGCGGCCGTCGATGCCGTGTCGGTCGTCCGGAAGTTGTGGGAGAGCTGGCCCGGCGACAGCATCGTCGACGACGCCGAGCGCGGCATCTTCGCGGACTCCGAACGGATCGTCCACATCGATCACTCGGGGATCTTCTCCGTCTCCGGCCCACTCAATGTTCCCGAACCGCCGCAACGCAAGCCGCCCGTCTTCTGGCACCCCGCGACCGAGGCCGAACAGGTCGCGGCGCGGCGCACCGCCGACGCGGTGATCCTTCCGGACGAGGACTCGGTGCGCCGGTACCGGGCGCACTTCGACCCGGACGCCGCCCGGGACCAGGCGCTGCTCATCGACCTGCAGTGGACACCAGGCAGCATCCCACCTGCGACGGAAGCCGACGGCGTGATCGTCCGAGGGTTCACCGCGACCGATCTGCCCGCCCTGCTCGACGCGGTTCGGCGCGACCCGTCACTCCACGACCCGCGGCCCACCCTGCGTGACCGATTGGGTCTGCAGACGGCGGAGACCGTGCTGTCCGGCGGCCGCAGCGCGTTCCCGGTCAGCTGACCATTTCACCGAAGACAGGAGATTCACCATGACAGCGGTATCCGAGGCACCCGCGCCGGAGGCGGTGCGCCCGCCCGCACGCGGCTCCGCCGAACTGGCGGCCGTGATCGCCGAGATCGCCGACGACGCCGCGCGGCGGCGTGCCGGTGGCGGGACCGAAGGACCGCACCGCGCCGTCGAGTTGATCCGCGAGCACCGCCTCGGGGCCGTGCGCGTGCCCCGCGAACAGGGCGGCGGCGGGTACACCCTGCAGGATCTGTTCGACCTGGTGATCGACCTCGCCGAGGCCGATCCCGATGTTCCGCACATCATCCGCGTCCACTACGCCTTCGTCGAGGAACTGCTGCGGGTCCCGCGCACCGAACGCAAGGACGCATGGTTGCCGGAGGTCCTGTCGGGCAAGCTGTTCGGCGGCGCGTCCTCGGAACTGAGCACCCGCGCCGTCGGCTCCTACAGTTTCGAATCCACGCTGACTCCGCAGTCCGGCGGGTACCGCCTCGACGGGGTGAAGTTCTACAGCACCGGCTCGCTGTACTCCGATTTCATCCGGGTCTCCGCCAACGTCCCGGATGGAAAGGCACTCAGCGCCATCGTGCCCGCCGACCGCGCGGGGATCGTCCACGAGGACGACTGGGACGGAATCGGCCAGCGTCACACCGGCAGCGGGACGACCGTGTTCGAGAACGTCGCCGTCGCCGAGTCCGAGACCCTTCCGTTCCGGGGTGGCGACGAGGAGACCCGGCCGCGTCAGGCGCTTCCTCAGCTGTACCTGCACGCGATCGCGGCGGGCATCCTCCGCACCGTCACGACCGAGTCCGCCGCGCTGATCCGCGGCCGCAAGCGCAGTTTCGTGTTCGCCGCCGCCGAGGAACCACGGCACGACCCGCAGTTGCTCGAGGTCGTCGGAACGCTGTCGGCGGCGGCCTTCGCGGCGGAGTCGGTGGTCCGCGCGGCCGCCGCAGCCCAGGATGTGGCCGCGGACGCCGCCCGCACGTCCGGCGTCGACGCCCGGCTCGAGCAGGACGCCGCGGTCCTGGCCGCCAAGGTGAAGGTGTCCATCGAGGACGTCGCGCTCCGGGCCGCCACCCGGTTGTTCGAGGTGGGCGGTGCCTCGGCCACCCGGGAGTCCGCGCACCTGGACCGGCACTGGCGGAACCTGCGAACCCTGTTCTCCCACAACCCGACGGTGTACAAGGCGCGGGTGATCGGCGACCTCGTGGTCAACGAGACACCGCTCCCCGACACCGGATTCTTCTGATTCGGAAGGCAAAGCCGTGAGTAGCTCCCGACGCCAACTGGTGCTCAACGTGAACGTGCTCGACGTGGGCATCGCCCCCGGGGCGTGGACGCTCGACGACGTGCACGCCCACTCGTTCGTCGATCTCGACCACTTCACCAGGGTCGCGCGGATCGCTGAGCGCGGCACCCTCGACGCGTTCTTCCTCGCCGACGGTCCCGGCTTCTGGGAGAACCCCCGGGTCAAGCCGACCCGGGCGCTCGAACCGTCGGTGATCCTGGCGGCCGTCGCGACAGCCACCGAGAATCTGGGGCTGATCGGGACCGCCTCCACCACGTTCAACGACCCGCGCGATCTCGCCGAACGCTTCCTCTCCCTCGACTACCTCAGCGGTGGCCGGGTGGGGTGGAACGTGGTCACCACGTATTCACCGACGGCGGCAGCCAATTTCGGCTTCGACCAGATCCCGGACCGCGACTACCGCTACCGCCGTGCCGAGGCGTTCGTCGGTGTGGTCACCGCGCTGTGGGAGAGCGCTCGCAGCGGTGTCCCGGTGTCGCACCACAGCGAGTTCTTCGACGTCGACGGCGTGCTGCGGGCTCCGGCGTCGGAGCAGGGGCAGCCGCCGCTCGTGCAGGCGGGTGGATCACCCGCCGGGCGCGAGCTCGCCGGACGCACCGCTCACGGCGTATTCTCCGCGGAACTGACGCTCGACTCCGCGCGCAGGCACTACAAGCACGTCAAGGACGTGGCGCGGGCGGCAGGCCGCAACCCGGACGACGTGAAGATCCTGCCCGGGCTGATCACCGTCATCGGCTCGACGGAAGCGGAGGCGATCGCTCGACACGAGCAGCTCCGCGAACACGTCCCCGCCCGGTTCGGCTGGGACCGGCTGGGTCTGACGCTCGGTGTCCCGCTCGCGGAACTCGACCTCGACCAGCCGATCCCGCAGTCGCTGCTGGACGGGCCGCCCGACCCGGCGACGTTCTCGGGTTCCCTCGGATTCCGCGAATCGGTGGTCGGGCTGGCGCGTGAGCGGAACCTGACCGTCGCCCAGCTCCTGCGCGAGCTGAAAGGCGGCGGCGGCCACCGAGCCGTCATCGGCACCCCGGAACAGGTGGCCGACACCATCGAGGCGTGGTTCCGCGCCGAGGCGGCCGACGGATTCAACCTCATGCCCGACGCGTTCCCGTCCGGCCTCGACACCTTCGTCGACGAAGTGGTGCCCCTGCTCCGCAAGCGGGGACTGTTCCGCCACGAATACGCGGAGAAGACCCTGCGCGACCGCTTCGCGGTGCCGCTTCCCGAGTACGGAGCCGCGCGGTCGGCCTGACTGCGTCCAGACGGTAAGGAGGCCTGGTGAATTCACCGCGGTCGGGGTCGCAGGCGGTCGAGCGGGCGATCGCGGTCCTCGCCTGCTTCGAGGGCGGAGCCACCGACCTGACGGTCAGCGCGCTCGCCGCCCGCACCGGATTGGCCGTCAGCACCGCGTACCGCATCGTGCAGGCCCTCGTCCGCGGCGGATTGCTCGAACGCGACGAGCACACCGACTGCTATCGGGTGGGGCCGAGCCTGATCTCCCTCGCCGTGCCGTCGCTGGGGCGGCACGACGCCGAAGCGTTCGCGCCGCACCTGTATTCGCTCGCCGCGCGGGTGAAACTGACCGCCAGCCTCGGCGTCGCGAAGGACGATGTCGCGGTCACCGTCTTCTCCGCGCGCCCACCCGAACGGTTCTGCACGCATCAGCTGCCCGGGGCGCGTCAGCCACTGCAGACCAGCGCGATGGGCATGGCGATTCTGGCGTTCGGCACGGCGTCCGCCCGGCGAGGCAGTTCGGTGCCGGTGCCCTCGGACCTCGAACGGGTCCGGCGGCGGGGGTACGCCGCAGCCTTCTCCGTCG